>JAGRMX010000031.1 GCA_020441025.1 Leptospiraceae bacterium | reverse complement strand
TAGCGGTCCCAGGATGACACCGGTGAATCCGAATTCGGTCAGCCCGCCCAGGATGGCGAAAAACAATAGCAAGGGATGCATTCCCAGTTTGCGATCCATCAACTTGGGTTTTACTATGTTCTCGAGCAACAGATACATGGCTAAACAATAGATGGCCAGGAAGAGAGCCAGGCCCCAGGAACCTTCCACGATTCCCAGATAAGCGGCCGCGGGCAGCCATACGATCATGGTGCCTACCACCGGAATCAGTGAGAACACGCTGGCGATCACACCGTATACCACCGCGTTGTTGATACCGCAAACCGTCAGGCCGATTCCGACCGCTAAGCCCTGCAGAATAGAAATGAATACGTTTCCTTTAAGTACTGTGGAAATCAAGCTACGCATACGACTGGCAAACCGATCGGTAATCTGGGGTGGAAAGGGTAACGCATTCCGCATAAACACATAAAAAGTAGGTCCATCGCGAAATAAAAAGAATAGAATGATCAAGCCGAATAGAACGTTAAATAAAAAAGAAAGCGTAACGGTCAGACTGTCTTTGGCCACCGTGAAAATACTGCCCACCCAACTGCCGATACGGTCGGTATCCAGATATTGTCCGTACTCTCCGGCCAGATCCTGCACGGCGGCGTGCAAATCCACCCAGAAGAACGGACGCGAAGTAATCATGTCCATTATGAGCGGATAGTTCTGTAAAGTGAAAAGGATGCGTTGACTGGTAAGCGAATCGCGAATCGATAAAACCAGATCGTAAACTTCTTCAATCAGGTAACTGATCAGCAACGTACTGGGCACGATAATGCACAACAGCACAATGGCGATTGTGGCCAGAGCCGCCAGATTGCGGCGTCCGCCGGACCAGACGCAAATGCGCCGATTGATCGGATCAAAACCCACATACATCAGCAACGCCAGAAAAAGCGGCCAGGCGTACGATCGATACACCAGGAACACCAGTACGCTCGCGCCCAGCAAAAGGATGGAAGCCAGGTACGGCAATATACTCTCTTTGCGCAATGTCCGAATGCCGGTTTCGGGCTCGGTAATGAAAGTCAGATCGTCGTCGTCCGCCTGAGACATACCGGATGTTCGTTTTCCGGTAGAGGAAGATTTACTCCGGCTCGTCGCTTTATTTCGTTTGCGTACGGAAGCTTTCTTCTTTCGACTTGATACTTTGGCGGCTTTACGGGCCATACGGGTTGATATGTCCGAGTCAGTTTTTCAGCACCACAATTTTTCAATGCGCTGATAATAAAGCAACGCGGGTGGGTTGATACATGCAGTATCACTGGCAGGCAAATACCAATATAATCTGAAGCCCGCGCTGAGAAATCCGACCCGGCCGGAAGAAGTACTCTCAGAAAAACGTGGAGGAGGTGAAATACAATTTGATTGTAATGGGTTGTGCCAGAGATTCACGACGCATAATTACCGTGCAGAGTCGGCGCGCCCGCTCCGCCATCAGTAGCATTTTGACCGCTTCCGCTTCCGAGTGTACGTTGCTCTGAATTACCTGCCAGCCCATTTGTTCGAACGTATTGTTATAAAAAGCCAGAATATCTTCGGGCGGATCTTCACTTTCAAGAATTAAGACCCCTTCCCGGGCTGAGCCGTAATAGCGGCTGCCATATGCGCCGGTCATCATCTGGCGAGCGCCCGGATACACCAGATCGGACATCCCCGAGCGCACCAGTTCCGGAGTTTCCTCGGGTCGATTGGTCAGATAAAAATTGTCAAAGTCGTACTTTCGTTCCGAATCCAGTGAACAACCGGCAGCGCCGAACAGGGTTAACGCAATAACGATGTTGAAAACAAATCTGTGCATGGGCAAAAACCGGTAACGAAACGATCAGCGAATTAATTTTACAATCAAGTTCAGCTTTTCCGCGTATGCGATGGTTTCGTAAATTTTGTCCTGATCGATGATAATGGTAGTGGGGCTGATTTTTTGTAATACGATTTTTTTGCCGGCAATCTGGCCCAGTAATAACTCCATGTGATTGGAATCCTGGGTTTGCAGGACCACGCATTCGTCGGTAATCGTAACCAATGGGAGAGTTCGAGACCAATCCTCGATAGAGAACGTAAGGTTCTGGCTTAACTCTCCGCGGGATGTCGCTTTCAGAATACTGACCAGTTCGTCCGGTTTATATTTTAACAATAAACCTTCCTGAAAGGATTCCCGTGTAATCTGGAATGTATACACATTATCAAATGTTTTGAGTTCGGCAAAGCACTTGAGTGTGGAGATGCCCTGGATAGAAACTTTTTCCGGAATGGCAATTAAACTCAGGTCGGGGTTGATAATCACGCCGCCCTGCTCGTCGGTTCTATCCAGCGGCCGGGCCTTCAGGTAATACATACCCAGTTCGGATAATTCCACCCAACGATCGGGATACTCAACCGTAACAAAACCTAAGAGCTGCAAATAGAACAACGCACTGGTAAGCTCCCGGCGCATTTCGGCCAATTGTTGCTGGAAATTTTTAATGCGAAAATTCTTCGCTTTAACCAGTTTCTCCCGGATCAACGTAGCCATGATCACGAAGTACATGACCTTTTCACGTTTCTGAATGATACCCACGCATTCATCCAGAATGCTTCTCATAAAAAAGGGCACATACATCGGTTCAAAGACGTCTTCGTAACGCACCCTTCGATTGCGGGCGCCGGCCATTTCTTTGAATACCAGATCGAGCAATTCGAAATCCGGCATCGAAAGAATTTCTTCATAATTGTTGCGCAGAACAACGTCGTCTTGCTTAACGCGGACAATGTCCAACAGACGCATTACCGGTAATAGCAACTCAATTTGATAGATCTGGCTTTTTTCAATGAACAGACTGATGTCGGGACGCAGTAAACGGTTTTCCGTTTCTTTAAGATCGACCTGTTTGATCTTACCGGACTTGGCCAGATTCAATCCTTTGCGACTGATATATGAGATCATCTTCTTGATATTCAGATAGAAATCAAGATCGTTGATGGCCTTTTTTTCCTGCCGCTTCTGACGACGACGCTGAGATTGCAGCAGCGGATAATCCTGCAAATACTGAAACAGTTCCTGAGGTAGAACCAGCGCCCGGATAAATTTTTCGTCGATATAGTACTCGTCCAGCAGCAATCCCAGGTCGTTCAGATGCCGGGTGACATCCTCCCATTTACCGCGCTTGCTACTGATGATCTCCCGGGCTCGATTGATTTCCAGTACGCCGCCCTGTAAAAAGCACTCCAACACGACTTCGCGCTCGGTTTCGTTGAGCGCTGCGAAAATCTTATCCAGATTCTCGTTTTCGGAAGCCCGGTTGGCGGCATCGGCGTTGAACTGACCGCCGCTACCGGCCCTGTTTCCCAGGATCTTCTTCCATTCCGGAGTGATTTTTCGATCCTGTAGAATTTTCGGGAAACTGAGGCGGAACTTCTGCCCTTTTTCGTTGGTTTCCAGCAGTACGTGGCTACCGCTTTCCGGGTAGTAGTAGTATTTATCCAGATTGTTGGTGAGGCGCTCACGGTTCTTGCGCTGATACACCAGAAAATAGCGCTTGAGGACGCCCAGCTCCATTTCCGTGTTCACGGGTGGCATGGAGATTTTTCGGGATATTTCTCCCAGAGTCAGAATATTGCTTTTGCTCTTGAGAATAGAGGTGTAAATGGTGACTTGAGTCGCGCTCAGTTTTTCCAGGACGCCTTTTAGATAGAACTCATCCTGCATGCTCTGCAGTATGTTTTTTATAATGGTTTTTTTATCTTTGCCGATTTTAGGTATGTTCCATAGCTGAGCAATACGTTTCAGACCGGCTACGTCGAGCTTGTCCAGCTCCTGTTGTAGAACATTCTCTTCAGCCATGAAATTCAATAATAAGGCGGGAATACCGGGAAGCTTCCCGGCCAGGATTCCGAGTGCTGAGCAGGGTGTAAAATCATTTTCAAGTTTCTCCAGGTTTGTATCCGCCGCCGTTCTCCTCTATGCGGGCTGGTTTTTTGCCAATCTGGTGTATTCCGCATCCTACTTCAATGAGGGGCAGGAGCTTTTATCCGGTGTTGCGGCCTGGGTGGTTCTGTTATCAGGTCTGGGATCAGCTCTGGGATTAATTCTGTACACACGATTCCTGGACGGGCCGGACGCTCAATCGGCTGAGCCCGGCAACGACGGATCTCTGCTTCTCATTCTAATCCGCCCTTTTGTTCTGGCTCTGGCCCTGCTGTTGCTGGCTTTACATATAAAAATCGCGGTAATTGAGCGGGTAGAGGTATCCGGTAAGAGCATGTACCCCACGTTACATAACGGAGATCTTATCTGGATTGAGAAGCTCAGCACCGGCTTGAACGTTCCCGATCTGTCATTCCCGTTCGGTCCCATCAGCGTAACGGGTAAGATTCCCATGTATGGCCGGGAATGGTATGAGCGCGGCGAAGTAGTGGTATTTCGGTATCCGGGCGTAAACGAGGATCGGGAAGATTATTTTATTAAACGCATTATCGGACTACCCGGTGATCAGTTCGAAATTCGAAATGGCAACGTGTATATCAACCGGCATAAAATCGAAGAAGGATATCTTCCGTCTTCGATTATTACAAATCCAAGACCGTCGCTTTCCCAACCGCCGGTGCAGCATCCGCCGGTGGAGCTAAACTTGCTCAGTACGGAAGTGAAATATTCAGCCCTTTATGGACTTGGTATGGAAGGCTATGTTCCCGAACATACCGTTCTTGTGCTGGGAGATAACCGGGATCATTCCCGCGATTCCAGAAGCATCGGGTTTATTCCTACTTTTTACATCCAGGGCCGTGCTTTCGGAGTGCAATAAGGGTGGAACGTTCTCGAAATCGACTCGGCTTTCTGGTCGCGCTGTTCTTGCTGGGTTTTGTAATTCTGATGGGCCGTATCGCCTATCTGACTTTTGATAAAGCCGACGGTGGCAACGACGATTCTTCGCATGTATTGCGCGGGCAAATTCTGGATCGACGCGGGTTTACTCTGGCGCGTACATCCGAAGCCAGCATCATTGCATTGGCGCCACCGGAAATTGAGGATGCGGAGTATCTGGCCAACCTTCTCGGACAGAGGCTGCTATTACAGCCGTCCACGATACTCGATCGTATCGACGCGAATCGACGGAGAGAAAGAAAGTATTTTTACCTGAAGCGAAACGTGGATAACCTGCTGGCGGACCAGATCATGACCATGCAGCTTCCCGGCGTTTATCGGGAACGAGAGGATCATCGTGAGTATCCATCCGAGACATTGGCCAGCAATCTATTGGGATTCGTAGGACGAGATCAAGGCGAGGCCCTGGAAGGAATTGAACGCGATTACAATGACATCCTTACACAACCCGATCCCGCGCAAACTCATAGCGGTCTTTCGTTGCAGTTAACCATTGATGCGTTGATGCAATATCGACTGGAGCAGGAATTGGGCGCCGCATTTGAAGCTGCGCACTCTAAAAGAGCGGCCGGCATTATAATGAACATCCATACGGGTGAAATTCTTGCTATGGCGGCGTTTCCTAATTTCGATCCGAATGAATACTACCGCAGTACGGCCTACCAACGCGGCAACTGGAACATACGGTTGAATTACGAACCCGGTTCCACGGTGAAAGTGTTCATGGCCGCTATTTTGTTGGCGGAAGGCGCTGTGAATCCCGGAGAAAAATTTCACTGCGATGGGATCATTCATTTCAGAGATACGACGGTCGCCTGTCGCTATCATGGTCAGATCCATGCGCACGGCGATTTAACTCTACCGCAAATCATTCAGCGTTCCTGCAATGTGGGTATCATTAAAGCCATGCAACGCGTGTCACGTGACCGATTTTATTATTATATGGATCGACTCGGATTCGGTCACAAAACCGGCGTATTGCCGGGCGGTTCCGGCGAAACTCAGGGCTACTTTCCGGCGCTGGAAAACTGGGTACCGTCTACATCGTACTACATGCCCATCGGACAGGGATTTTCTGTGACGCCCATTCAGCTGTTGCGCGCCGGCTCATCACTGGCCAATGGGGGCGAACTTGTGAGACCGCATATTGCGGATCGAGTAATCAGCAGCAACGGTCGTAGCATCAATCAGGCGCAGACTTTTTCCGAGCCCAATCCATTTTCAGCAGGAGTTAATCGCGATGTGCTTTCCATGATGCGACTGGTGGTGCAGAGCGGCACCGGTGTGGCCGCCCAGGTACCCGGTGTCAGCGTGGCGGGTAAGACCGGCACGGGGGAGAAATCCAGCGCGCGGGGATACCTGGACAAATATGTGGTTTCGTTTATGGGTTTCTTTCCGGCCGATCGGCCCCGTTACGGTATGTTGATTCTATTTGATGAAGGCGAAGGCAACATCAGCGGGGGATCGGTGGCCGCTCCGGTTTTCAGCCGGGTGGTGGAACATATTCTACCATATATAAACGATAATACCGAATCCATTCGTCCGGGACGGCTGGAACCGCTGAAGGTGCGCCCGCCGGAAGTAAATCCGGATGTATTGTATGATTTTCGCGGTATGGCCGCCAGAGACGCGTTACAGGTGATCAGTTCATACTATGGTGTTCCGGTAGAACTGGAAGGAAGCGGCTATGTGTATGCCCAGGCCCCGCCGCCTGGCAGCGATATGAGTAAAGTAAGTAAAATCGTTTTGTACCTGGACGCGCTGCGTTAAAAGATCGATGATAGCCATCCCGGGTTTATTCGAGCTGTGTTGCCGATATCCGTTCTTATTTATTGAGACAGCATTTGCATGAGCGAAAATAAATCAAAATCAAAATCGAATTCTAATCCTGAATCTAATTCTACCGTTGAAAAAACGGCCGGTCTGAAATCTCCCGATGCTCTCTCGGAACTGGATGCGGAGTCACCGGAACTAATTCGGCAGTTTGGTCGATTCGGTCGCTATTTACACGAACTCTTTTCTCGCTTGCCCCGCAACCTGCGCATTACCCGACAGGATTCGGTCGATATGTACAGGCGTACGGACGTGGATGCGCGTATTCGTTCATTATCGTACTGGTTGTTTATTATAGCTTCGTGTGGCATCACCACCCTCGGTTTAATTATCAACAGTCCGGCGGTGATTATTGGCGCCATGTTGATTTCACCTTTGATGGCGCCCATCATCGGATTGGGTATGGGCGTGGCCATAAATGACGTATATCTGACCTTTAAGTCTTCGGTGAATATCGTCTTGAGCATGTTGGTGGCCGTGGCTACCGCCGCGCTGATAACGTTACTTGTTCCGTTGTACGATCCGGTAGTGCCGTTGCACGATCCCATGTCCGAAATCAAAGCACGCATGAATCCTACGGTGCTGGATATGTTCGTGGCTTTATTCTGTGGATTGGTGGCGGCGCTCAGTTCGGTCCTTTCGCGCGGTAATGAAATTTTAAAGAGTGTGGCGCCCGGTGCTGCAATCGGAGTGGCATTGATGCCGCCGCTGTGTGTGATCGGTTTTGGAATGGGGCATGGTTTTAATACGGATATTATGTGGGGATCGTTTCTTTTATTCGTTACGAACCTGGTGGCGATTACGCTGGTGTCTTCGATATTCTATTATTTTATTTATGCCGAGTTTCGAACAAGCAAGTTGATTCAACTCGTGGCCGGCAGACGCGGACGTGACGAGTTATTGTACTCGTCGCAATTGAATCCGCTCTGGAATTCGGGAAAGCGAGAAAATATCGGCGAGTCTTCGGGAAAGCGATTCTGGTTTCCCGTGGTTTTATTGCTTCTGATAAGCTATCCCTTAATTTCATCTCTGCTGTTCTTAAAGCAAAAGCTGGATGTGCAGAACTTTATTCAGCGCAACTTCGCGCGCATTGAGGGCATGAATATGCTCCGCGGTCCGGAAACTCTCAATTATGGTCGCCAGAAAGTGACCGGCAACATAATCTACTCTTCGCGTGAAATACCGGACGCCGGCTTTCTGCCCGATTTACAAAAGGAAATTCAGAAGCGCTTCGACGGGTATCGGGCCGATCTGACTCTGGTGCGCGTTGCCGGCGACAGCGATTTAAATCGTTTGCGTACTCCGGAAGAACTCAGCCTGGATACGTCCGCCGATACGTTGCATGACGAGGTGCGGCAGGCGCACGCAAAGGATCTGGTGCGGCGCTCGCTGGAGTTACTCGTAGCTCGTTTCCCGGATGAGTTGGGCGTGATAACGGAGGTGCATATTAACTTCAGTATGCGCGGCATGGAGAAAGTGCGTGTGTTCTATGCCGGTGATCGCTTTACGGCCGAGACGAATCGGATGCTGGAAGCGGTTTTTCGTAAAGAATTGCGCGCTTTGAGGGGTGATGTACATGAACTGGAGCTTATCCGGGTCGGCACTCGCAGCGGTAGCGTCGCCTGTGGTCCCAATCGGAATGAGAACGCTTACAATGAGGCTTTTGAGGCCTTAAAAGAAATACTGGAATATTCGCAGAACAATCCCTTCCTGGGTATACAACTAACGACGAATGAAGAATTTCGACGCTTGCTGGAAAGTCGCACTACCACGGAACTGCAGGAACGCATGGATTTTGTGTTATCACCGGACCAGCGTTGTATTGTCCGTTACGAACTAAGTCATATATAAAGAATGAAAATATCGAATTTAGTTTTACATATGAAAAATCTGCACAACCCGATTTTGCGGAGATCCGTCGACGGATCAACGATACATATTATCGATTTCTTTTGCATACTTATCGAATATAACATTGCGCCGCATTTTCATGGTCTGGGTAAGCTCGTCGCCTACGGTAAACTCGGCCGGCAGCAGGTGAAACGCGGTTACTTTCTCAAAGCTTTTGAATCCGTTGTTGGCGGAAATGCGCTCCTTGATCTCGCGCTTGAATAGATTCACAATCATGTCATTGTTGTTATAATCGGCCATGGCCGGCATGTTCTTTTCACCCATATCTTTCAGGTGGTGCTCGATTGCCGCCTGACCGGGTACTATCAGAGCTCCCAGTGTTTTCTTATCCTGACCGACAACAATTACCTGATGTACATACTGACTCTGGCTCAACGCGAATTCAATGGGCTCCGGTTCCAGGTTCTCGCCGCCCAGGAGGACGATCGTATCTTTGGCCCGTCCGGCAAATTTTAAAAATTCACGATCGGTGTAAACCATCAGGTCACCCGAGTTCAACCAACCGCCTTCCAGTAAAGTAGCGCTGGTTTTTTCGGGCTCCTTATAGTAACCGCGCATGATATGCTGACCACGATGATGGGCCACACCTTTGATGCCGGGTTCGGTAATGGTATTGCCCTGTTCATCGACGAGCTTGACTTCAATGTCACCCAACGGTTTTCCGACGGTACCGATGACATGATCGGTGAGCATGCGCGCGCAGGAAACCCCGGTGGTCTCGGTCATACCGTACGCTTCGAATATTGGAATACCGATGGCCGCGAACAACCGATCAATGTGCTCCGGCAACGCGCCTGCTCCTGAAATGGCGAATTTCAAATGACCGCCCACCAATTTGCGAATCTTCGCAAAGATCAACTGAGCGAAGGCATTCAGGGGCCAGATCATAAACAGTACGTCCAGTGACCAGGCGCGACTGAAGAAGTTTACGATTACAGAACGACGTTTTAAATGATAAACATTTCCGAATAAATTCGCTTTGTGCCAGGACCACTTCATAGCGGACCACCGCGCGAAATTGAATATCCCGCGTTGTACGGGCGATGCGGCTTTAACGTTCTCCAGTATCTTGTTATAAAAACTTTCCCAGACCCGCGGTACGGAAAACATAACCGTCGGTCGCACCGTGCGCAGATCGCCCGCCAATGCCGTGATAGATGTAAAGGCCACCGAACAACCGTTAAAGAGCATAATGGATTCGAACAGGCGTTCCCCGATATGCCAGGGCGGTAAAAAACCCACAGAGCGATCGGCGGTAGTCAGTATGATTCCGTCTTTGGCGATTTCACCGGATATAAGCGTGGTCAAATAGCTCAAATTCTTATGCGTCAACATAACGCCTTTGGGAGTACCGGTCGTACCCGATGTATAAATGATCGTGGCAAGGTCGTCCGGCTGAACTTTTTCACCGGCATCCGTCGCGATTTTCGAGTTCTGCTTTATTTGGTCCGCGCCGAGTTGTATCAACTCGTTTAATGTTTTCGATTGAATTCCGCCCGGGATTTCCGTAGAAGGCGATTCAAAAAAGATGATAGTTTTCAAATCCGAGAGTCGGTCGATGACGTCTTTGATCTTATCATAAACCTTACCGGTTTCCAGGAAGATGATTTTGCATCCCGCATGCTGAAAGATGTACAGCAAATCTTCACGGGTGGCGTCGGTGCCCCGGGGAACATCCACGCCGCCACCGCCGGTAATGCCCATGCTGGCCCACATCCAGCGATGGCCGACGTCGGCAATCAGACCGATGTGATCGCCTTTCTGCATTCCAAGGGCGATCAGTCCGGCGGTAATTCGATGGGCGTATTCCTGTATTTGTTGATAGGTTATGTTCTGGAAATCTTTACTGCCCGCTTCCCGATAGCGCTGGGCAACGGCATTCGGATGCTCTGAAACGGATTTGCTTAGCAATTCTGGAAGTGTATAACGATTTAATATGTAGCGGTCAGACATGGCGGAGTAAGTATATGACCGATCGCAGGAAAACAAGCTTTTTTCTGTTTTTCTGTGCGGGAGTCGATTTTTTTCAGAAGCCCGAGCCGTAACAGTTTCGCACTATTCCGGACAGCCCCGAATTTTTTTTCAGGAGCCGCGCATGGAGACCAGAGATTATGCTCACTGGCAATCAGAATTACAGGGTGAAGTTCTGAACTTATCACTGAATACCGACAATGCATTGAATACAATCAATATCGAAACCCTGCGGGAATTGCGTAAGATCAGCGAGCAGGTCGACGCGGACGCGAATGTCCGCGCAATAATTCTGACAGGCAACGGTCGCCACTTCTGCGCCGGTATGGATGTGCGCGTTATTCAGCAAATGCTCGACGCGGATCACCTGGAATTTGCGAGGAACCTGCGAGAAGCGCAGCAGTGCGTAGACGCTTTCGAAGCAGTCCAGAAACCCGTAATTGCCCTGATTCGGGGGTTCTGTATCGGGGCAGGAATGATTCTGGCGGCCTGTTGTGATTTTCGCTTCGCCGATGAAAAAGCGGTATTCAGTCTGCCGGAGGTAAAGCGCAGCATCGGTGTGATAATGGGTCTGCAACGCGTTACGCGATTGATGGGACGCACGGCCACAACCGAAATGGCGCTGCTGGGTGATAAGCATCGCACCGCATGGATGCGGCAAAACGGTTTTTTAAATGATCGTCTACCCGGAGATCAACTGGAAGAGGTAGTTCGCCGAACGGCGCGGAAGTTGAGCATATTACCTCCGCGTGCCGTTCGATTGAACAAAGCGATCATTCGCGAAACGGACGGGATGGATCTTGATTCGGCTCAGAAAATAGAAATTGAAGGTCAGGCAGAACTACTGGCTTCCAGAGATTTCCGAGAAGCTATGGATAGTTATTTTGACGGGCGGCCGCCGCATTATACCGGTGCATGAATGTGACATAGCGGGCGATAGCGTTTGACATTCAAATCAATGGATTGAAAAATTCATTTCACGCAATCTTCATAATTGTAATACACACTCGAAAAGCTCGCTGAGTAACGGGCGGCGTGTATATCCGGTATAATCGAATGAACCAGGTCGCGTATTTTATATTGTATCTGTTCGTGCTGGCGGCATTGTTGCTGCTATTTCACATTGTACGGGTACGGCGTTATCGCGGTCCGTACATCATGTACATCGCCTTTCTCTGGTTCCTGATTTACATGACCGGCCACCTGGGCTATAAAATCGATTGGCATCTGGGTGAAGCGGGAACAATCACCATCCGCTATAGTTCGGCGGTATTCACGCTGATCTTCGCCGGATTGCTTCTGGTTTATATCTGCGAAGGCATATCGCAAACCCAGAACCTGATCGCGGTATCTATCGGCAGTCAGCTTGTCATTGCCCTGATGCAGATTTTTCTGTATTATCTTTCCCTGCCGATATTAAGCCTGGAAAATAAGCTGGTTGCTCGCATTATCTTTGAGCCTTCGTTTTCCAGTCTGGCCGTATCAACCACCGCCATGGTGATTGATCTGTTCTTCGCCGTATTCTTTTTTCAATTGCTGGTCAATCATCTGCGTAAGATTCCTCTGGGCATTTTGATTTTCTTTGCTCTGGCGGGTACCATGGCACTTGATTCGGTTATGTTCGTGGCCGGAACGCGATTGGATACGTTCTGGACGACTCTTACATCGCATCTTGTATTCAAAACTCTGGTTGTAGCCGTACTTTCGGGACCCCTGGCGTTGTACATTCGCTGGTATCAACGAAAAGGCGGTCTTGATCTGGATCGTGGTTCACTCGATATCTTTAAGCGAATTGAAACGCTTACCGAGGATCTGGAAAAAGCCAACCGGGAATTGCGCGAGTATGCCGATCACCTGGAAGACAAAGTCGAAGAACGTACGCGCGAAATCAAAAAGAAGCAGGCTCAGCTGGACCTTGAATTGAAAATGGCCGCCGATTTACAGCAGGCCATGATGCCGGACTCCTCGCATGTGCGTAATCTATCGCCGGCGGTTGAATACATTCCATCATCGGCGGTATCCGGGGATCTTTATTATTTTGGCAGCGTATCGGAACACGGTGCGTATATCTTTCTGGGCGATATATCCGGCCATGGGGTACCCAGCGCGCTGGTAGGCGCTATGTGCAACATGTCTCTATCGCGGATTAATCTGCGAAAGTCGGGACCGGCCAGTACCCTGGCGCGTATTTCCGGCGAAATTGAAGATGTGGCCGGGACGCATTACCTGACGGCCATCTTCGTCTATATGCATTTGAAAGATCGGGTGCTGGTGTTTGCCAACGGCGGACACGTGCCCGGTTTATTGCTCTCGCCATCGGGCAAAATTCTGCAACTGGAACCTACCGGTAGTATTCTGGGCGCCGGGCTGCCGCCGGAGTTCGGTCAGAAACGCGTGAATTATAAGAAGAATACGCGCCTGGTTTTATTTACCGATTGTGTCACCGAAGCCCGTAACAGCAACCGGGAAGAGTTTGGATACCAGCGTTTCTTGCAGATTCTACAGGCCGAGCGCAAGAGTACTCCGGCCGATTGCGTAGCCGCGGTCATCAAGGGAGTCCGCGATTTTGCAGGAACACAAAATCTGGATGATGACCTGACATTGATAATCGCAGATCTCCCCTGAGCTCTATAACTTTAATAGCTCTGTTGCCAATCGCCGCCAAACCAGACATCGGAAAGCGGCCGACGATCGCGTGGACCGGTTTCGGAGGAACGCATGTCTTCGGGCAGATTGTTCGGGTCGCCGGGATAGCCGATCGCCAGGGCGGTAACCGGTTCGAAATCATCCGGAATATGAAAGTTCTGTCGGGCTTTATCGGAGTGAAATCCGGCCATGGGATGTACCGCGAGGCCCATGGCTACGGCTCGAAGACTCATCTGAGACGTGGCCAGACCCACATCATGCATATAAAAGCGATTGGGCTTGCTATTTTTAGCGAAGCGAGTGGCCGCAACGGTGATTATTAAAGCGCCGGCCGCCCCGGCCCATTGTTGATTCCAGTCGTTCAAGCAATCGAACACCCGGGGATAATGCTCATCCTGCTTCGTGGCGCAAATAAATCGCCAGGGTTGTTCATTAAAGCAGGATGCGGCCATATGTGCGGCATACAGCAATTCGCCCAGTTGTTCGCGGGTTATGGATTGATCGGTAAAGGCGCGGTAACTCTTGCGCTCCGCAATTAAAGATTTGATTGCAGTTTCTTTATCCATTGCTAATATCCTGATTTATGTAGACAGCGTCATTTTTTTGTTGTAGATCAGAATTGCAACCGATGCGCTTATATCGGTCGGAGATCGATAATCCGGGCTATACGTGCAGCTCAGTCAGAACGCATGGAAATATTATCCGAAATTTGCCAAGTGCAATAATTGAGCGGAATAGCCCAATCCGCCTGCCGATTTTTATGCCGACTATAATGGGAAGTTTATAAGAACATATGCAAAAAAACGTACGCTGTCAAGAATGCAATGCATGGTCGGTGCGCCTCTGGAATCGAATCTGGATTTCGGTCATTGTGATGGGCTTATTGCTACAATGCGATTCGGACACCGCCATCTCCGGCGGATATCGGTTAATAGAAATGACCGATGGAACCGCCGTACTGGCGATTCCTGGCATGCCGATTGCGTTATGGATTTTACCGGCCATTGGCGCAGCGGGCATTCTGATTTTGATTGCTTTGCATTTCAGCGCATACCGGATACCGGATGCGCAAAACTTTGCATTATGGGGTTTTGCTTTAATATTCGTCGGGCTCGCTCCGATCTTTTACAGTCTGCCGGACGGACAGCGATTGGAATTTCAGCCGGAGGAACAAAAGCTGACATTCGCATCGGCGTCGGAGCAGGTCAATATGCCCTATGGATTCGTCGAAAGCCTGCATATGAGCCGGCGTGTGCGGATGGAAGATCAAAAGGCCAGCGTTACGTATGAATTGTATCTGGAATCCAATAACGGAGCCGTTATTTTTCTTTCGGAAGCCGATCAAGCGCAACCGTTACGACAACTGGCTACGGAGATTTTGCATGTAATGCTCGTCGATTATTACGAATACAATCAATTGAAATCGTACGGACGGGCGTATCCGACCGAATCGTTTTCGATTGCTCTGCCGGAAAACTCCATTGTTACCGAACATGACCGGAACGACGCGACTGAGTTTGTCTGGTCCGCGCGAAACGGCTGGTTGATCGCATTCGGCGTCGTGTTGATAGCGTGCGGGATGATTGCGGTCATTTACGTCGTATTACGCAGTCGCATGCGCATGGTGATGTATCTGGCCGCGGGTTTTATCGGTATGATCGCTTTTCTGGTACTGGTTTCTACTTTGCTGTTTCGACAGCAGGTGCGTATTGAAAACAACACGGTAAGCTACGCGCCGTTATTTTTTACCGGAGAATTATATGCCAGTCGAATGAAGCTGAACGATGTGCACAGTATTCGCATAGACTCGTCAGGTACGGATAACGTGATTGTTTTGCTCGATAAGCGGGCCGGTGCGATTCTGGAACGCATTAAGGATCGGAACGGTCCGGATCATTCCGAACTGGCCGATGCCGCCCTGGAACTCTTTCGCGGGAGCATTCAAATTCCGGCGACGGGATTGTTATTCCAGGAAAAGCTGTTTATTCAGCAGTCCATCTGGAAGCGGGTGGAACAGGCAAAACAGATGGAGGCGTCGGAGCAGACGGATTGATTGACTGAAAAGAATTGAGCGTATCCGGCGTATCCGGTCGGCCAGGTATTCAGGCCGAAGTACAATACCGGCATCCTGCCGGATGAATCCGTCGCTTACATATGTGAGTGAAATTCTTCTCCGTCCGCCCGCATCAGCCTGGCCCGGGTAATATGATTGCCGAAGCGATTGCGCAATTCATCCAGTAACCTTTCTTCCGAACGTCGGGGTGACTCGGATTGCGCAAACAAATCCAGTTGTCCTCCGGGAGCCGCGGGTTGGTCCTGTCGAACCAGATTGGAAACACCTATGCCAATCAAGCGTACTTTTTTCCCCCGGCGTGGAAAGTCGTAAAATAAACTGCCGGCCGTATCTCGCAGGCTGAATAGATCATCAACCGCCCGGGGCAGGGTCGTGCTGCGAGTATAGGTTTCAAATCCTTCCAGCCGAATTTTTAGAGTGATTGTGCGACCGAGTAATTTTTCCCGTCGCATTCGACGCGCCAGGTCGTCGGCGATAAATTCCAGAGTACGCAACAATTTGTTCGTATCGTCCACGTCGGCCGGAAATGTACGTTCTTCGCTGATTGATTTGCGCTCCCAATCGCTGATAACCGGTCGGGAGTCTTTGCCATGGGCCAGCAACCAGAGCGCGTGTCCCCGGTTGCCCCAGCGCTCTTCCACTTCATCCACTGTTAAAGCCGCAAGTTGACCGATTGTACGTATGCCGCTTTGTTCAAACACAC
>JAGRMX010000319.1 GCA_020441025.1 Leptospiraceae bacterium | reverse complement strand
AAACGGTTGGCGAATGGCCAGGATTACTACAATGATCAGTATGACCGTCGGAACTTCGTTGAGAATGCGAAATCGTCGGGAGGAATATGTTTTGCCCAGTAAGAATTGTTTGCGATAATAATTGGCCAGGAACTGCAGGTAGTACAGTACAATGATCAGCGCAATTTTAATCCAGATCCAGATGGTCTGCCCGAGTGGATTCCAGCGCACATACAGCAGCAAAATACCGAATACCAATGTGAAGATCGAGGCCGGCACCATAATGGCCCGGTAGAGGCGCCGCTCCATGGTTGCCAGGGTTTCGCGTACCGCATCCGAGTCGGTTTCGGCATGATATACGAATAAGCGCCAGATATAGAAGATGGCGGCAAACCAGGCGACCACGCCGATGATGTGCAGAGCTTTAAACCACAGATACCAGGCGACCATATCCGCTTGTATAACCGGACG
Source organism: Leptospiraceae bacterium (assembly GCA_020441025.1). GTDB lineage: Bacteria > Spirochaetota > Leptospiria > Leptospirales > Leptonemataceae > JAGRMX01. The sequence goes on along the minus strand of JAGRMX010000319.1, from coordinate 4,010 downwards.
ATACGATGACAACTGAAATCAATCGATATTGCGCAGACTTCTAAATGCTATGAACACCCGGACACGCGAACTAAGCGTCGCTGCTTTCAAACAGCGCGAATGCGGCTCCGGTGGGATCTTTCAAAATACAAAAGCTGCCGATGGGGATTTCCGTCGTTTCCATTAATAACGTGGCACCCAGACTTAATGCGCGTTGTTCCGCCGTTTCGAGATCGGCCACCAGGAAGTAGGTCATCCAGTGGGAAGGAACTCCCGGCATGGATCGGGTAATTCCGGCCAGATCCACTTTTGAATTGCGCGCGCGGGCCATGACGTATTCGCCGAGGCCGGGCATGGGCGTGCTTTCCGTCTTCCAGCCGAACAGCCCCTGGTAGAAAGCGATGGCATTTTCGGGATCGGTGGTATTCAGCTCATTCCAGCAAACCTGTCCGGCGATCATGGGCGGAGCATTGTTGCCGGCGTCACCGGTCGCAATCGGTACGGTCGCCTCATCTTTGCGCTTTTTATCGGCACTGGCCGACTTCTTTTTGCCACCGGTCGCTGCTTTTGTTCGGTTGGACGACCGTTTTGTATTTGATCCGGCGTTTTTTGCGGTCTTTTTCTTTGCAGCGCCTTTTTTGGGGGCCGCTTTTTGCTTCTTTTTCTTTTTCGCCATGCCTCTTGCTCCAGCGCGATTGCATCCACCACGTCCGGAATACGGCGGTGTGTATAGAAGAATTTCAAAATATACAAGATCGTACCATCATCCTCCCGTCGAGAGGAATGGAAGCAGACCTGGAGGGGCTGCTGTCGTTCAAGAAAGGGTGTTATTCCCGCCCGGGCGACGGGAATAACCTGCTGAATCAGATTTAGAAGGAACGTGAGGAGTCGTCTCTATCGGGGCTGGAAGAACCACCAAACATGGAGTCAAAGCTGGTGGAACGGGGCGGCTCTTCCTCGCGCGAAGGCTCCGAAAACGACGAGCGTTCGGGAGCGGGTGCGAATAGAGAATTGCTTTCTTCACGCGCCGGGCGGGGCTTTGCCGGTGCTTTTTTTGCGGCCTTTTTCTTTTTAGAGGCTGCTTTTTTGGCCTTCTTTTTTGCCGTTTTTTTGCCTGCGGCTTTCTTTTTCGCCTTCTTTCCGGCTTTTTTGGCCTTCTTCTTTACTTTCTTTTTAGCTTTCTTCCTGGCCTTTTTTTTGGCTTTTTTCTTCGCCTTCTTTTTGGCCTTCTTTTTCGCCTTCTTGCGGGCGACTTTCTTTTTGGCTTTCTTTTTAGCCTTTTTCTTTGCTTTCTTTTTGGTTACTTTCTTCTTCTTGCTCACCGCTTTCTTGCGGGTTGCCTTTTTCTTTTTCTTCGCCATTTTTCCTACTCCTTCACCCTGTGCAACCTGGTCGGTTCTGACGGAAACTGCCCGGTAAATCAGAATCAACATTCTCAGTGTTTGAATTGAAATCCCTGACTCTGATGTAATGCCCTACGAAAACCACTGTTAACGTCAATCGGATAATTCATATTCATAGAAAAATAATACGATAAAGTCCGAATCATATGTACATTGCATAAATCAATCGGCAATGGTGCCGATGTCGCGCGATCTGAATCGGAAAGTTTTTCGACACGCAAAGGTGCCTGTGTGCAGGTCGGAACAATATTCAACCATGGTTTGCCGTGCCCGCATCGTCGGCTCGCATCCGATTTGTGAGAGTGCTTCCGGATGGATTCCGGAGCGCTTCCAGATGACGTCGATTCTATTGAAAAATACGATTGAGCAGGTCCGGAATATCGGCGGGCTGCGTGGCCTGCCAGTCCGGTTTCGGCTCACCGGGTGGCGCGTCCAGATAGCCCCAGGCACACCAGATAGTAGTGGCGCCGAAGGAGCGCCCGGCGCGCATATCACCGACCGTATCACCAATCATGCAGGCGGAATCGCGTTTAGAATCGAACCTCAGGCGTTCGGCCGCAATGCGCATGGGTAATGCGGATGGTTTGCTCTCAGAACAGCTATCGCCACCCATCACATCCGAAAAGCAATCGCCTATCGCCAGTTTTTCGAGCAACAGGCGCGAGAGCGCTTCGGGCTTATTCGTAAAACAAACCAGCGTGTGATGCTGGGCTATGCGACGCAGTGCGGCGTCCATACCCGTGTACAGGCGGGTGGAATCTATAATATGTCGGGCGTAGTCCTGCTCATAGGCCCGTTGAATGCGCATCAGTGTGTCGGCATCTTGCGAGGCATCTTCCAGTGCCGATTGAACATGCGCATCAGAGGAGAAGAGCTCGGCAAAGCAGGAACGATACAGCTGCTCCATGCCGCGATTTACATTCTGACGATTGAAGTCATGGGAATGAGGTGGTAATTGAAAAGAGTTGCGAACGCGATTTACGGAATGAGCCATGTCATCGCGACTATCTTCCAGTGTCCCGTCCAGATCTATGAAAACCAGTTTCATCCGGTCTGTTCGTCGGAGTTTGTTCCGGCCAGCCATTCTACGCTGCCCTTGCCGTCGCCCATTTCGGTGACGCTGCGTTTACCACCGGGCGAACCTTTGAATGCGGAAAAGGGATTCCCGTTGTGTGAACGCACTTCGTGAGCGGTGCCGCCTGGAATAATCAGTATGTCGCCGGCTTCGATGGTGACCGGCCCGTCATCAAAATGGAAAGTTGTTACGCCCCGGACGGCGCCGCGAATTTCATCATAATCGTGCGCATGGCGACTGCGCTCAAACCAGCCTGGAATGGTCTGCAGGTCATAGACCTTAAAACCATATTGCTCCATTTCACGCCGGACCGCATCTTCGGTCGGCTCCTGCTGGTGGGGCCATTTGATTATTTTAACACCGGGAGACATGCGAAAAAAAGAACGGGTCACCGGTACCTGACGGTACCGGTTTCCAATTCAATTGTGCTCAGAAGTCGTGTGCGCGCAGGGTAGAGCGCTTGTTTTCTTTAGTGCGCTTCACGGCATTTTCAATGATCTCGTACACTTTTTTGTTTAACTCGTCTAAGGCGTCGGAAGAAACCATGCACCCTTGACTTTTGATATAGGCCTTGGTCTTGCTGGCCACTATTAGCGTTTCTTTTTCGTCTGACATCCTGGCTTCCGTTTGTTATGTTTACCGGGCTGACCTGGCGCATAATCCGATATTCGGTTTGACGCTGTCATTCGCACGGCATCAAATGCATTTTTCCGGGCCCTGACGCCGATTACAAGAGAAAATCTCGTGTTTTTGGCGTCCGCATGAGTAAACCGGGCGATTTTCCGCGGAAAAAAGGGGTAAAATGCATATAGGCGTGACGGGCGGAGCCGGGTATATCGGCAGTCATGTAGTACGGGACCTGTTAGCGGACGGGCATTCCGTGATTGTTATTGATAATCTGGCGCTGGGTTCCCGGCTGAATATCCTGCCGGACGGTCCGAATTACAGGTTTATTGAAGGGGATATCTGTCGAGATGCGGATTTGAATCGCTTTCTGGAGACCAAACCCGACGTTATATTTCATTTTGCGGCTCTTAAGGCGGCCGGAGTGTCCATGCACGAACCGCTACGATACGCCGATAACAATGTGCGCGGAACGCTTAAGCTGATCAAGCGCATGTTTGAACGCGGTTGTCGCCATTTTGTGTTCAGCAGTTCGGCGGCGGTGTACGGCGAGCCCGAGTATCTGCCGTTAGATGAAAAACATCCCGTGCATCCCATCAATTATTACGGGTACACCAAGCTGGCCATCGAACAGAATCTGCGATGGTTTTCGCAATTGATCGGTTTGCGGTTTGCGGCGCTGCGTTATTTCAATGCGGCCGGATACGATGTGCAGGGGCGCGTCGCCGGATTGGAACGCGAGCCCAATAACCTGTTGCCCGTTCTCATGGAAGTTGCCTCCGGTATTCGGCCATACATTGAAATTTTCGGACGGGACTACGACACACCCGATGGAACCTGCGTGCGCGACTACATTCACGTAAGCGATTTAAGTTCCGCGCATGTACTGGCCATGCAGTATATCGTCGCACAGGATCGAGATCTGATTG
>JAGRMX010000318.1 GCA_020441025.1 Leptospiraceae bacterium | reverse complement strand
GTACAACATCAACAGGCATCCGAATACACCCAACCATACCGCGGTCGGATGGAACTCCGCCGGATTGGTTTCTCGGGAGCCGAACAAAGGCGCCACGTAACTCAGCAGAACCGCGGTGAGTACCACTTTCTTAAACAGGCCGATTAACACCAGCCACAGACCTTTGTGCATCCAGTCGCGGGTAGCGGTCGGACCGTGCCCTTCGCCCAGCGCCTTGATCTGCGGCAGCAATTCGTGCGAGCGCATAATAGGACCGGCAATCAATTGCGGGAAAAAAGCTTTAAACAACACAACTTCGCGAAAGCGATGTCGAGTGACATATGTTCCCCGATAGATGTCAATGCCGTACGCCATGATTTGAAACGTGTAAAAGCTGATGGCCAGCGGCAGAAAGATTTCGGTGCCCTCCATGCGATGCGCCAGACGCAGATGGGGTTCACGCCATTCCGAAATTCCGAATATCAACCCCAGCACTTCGGCGAAGAAATAAAAGTATTTAAAGAAGGCGATGTTGGCTATGTTCAATATCTGCAATACATAAAACAACGTATTGATACGATAGCGCCGCCATACTTCCATCACCACATAGTTGACCGATACGACCGCCAACAGGTGAAAAGTAAATGCCAGACTCCAGGACGCGTAAAAGACCAGCGAAGAGAGCAGCAAAACCCACAGTCGCAACCGGTCGGGCAACGACCAGTACAGTAAATAGACGACCAGAAAGAAGAGCAGAAACTTCGCGGTGACAAAGAGCATGGCGTGTGCGGTATTGCGTGTCCGGTAGAATTGGCGGTCAAGCGTTTGATGCGCCCGGGTCAGCGGTGGCAACGATGAGACCGGGTGCGACACGAGTCGGATCAATCCGGGACCAATCCCCCGGTGCCAGCGGCATATCTTCCAGGGAATACTCGCCGATGGAATAACGATACAGATCACGCACGTGCATACCCAGCCGGGCGCACATCCGCCGAATCTGCCGTTTCTTTCCGGTCATCAGAGTTATATCAAGAACGCAACGCTCCGCGTCGCGTATATGTATTGCGCGGGCCCGCAGCAATTCGTCCCCATCCCGTACACCTTCCCGACAAAATTTGCGAAACAGGAAGCCACCCGAACCGATCAATCGATCTACCTGCACCAGATAGCGCCGGGGGAGTTTATGATTGGGATGACTCACACGATGTACGAATTCTCCGTCGCTGGCGAAAAATAACAAACCACGGCTCTCCCGATCGAGTCGACCGGCGTAGCGCAATTGACGCAAATCAGGAGGAAGCAGTGCGTACACCGTTTGCTCATTTTCAGCCTGCGCCCGCCTGGAAACCACGTAGCCCGCCGGTTTATTAAACGCGATGTACGTATGTTGCTGAACGGACGTCAGTTCGCGTCCGTCGAGTGTAACCCGATCCGCGCCGCTGACGCGAGTGTGCAGGTCGGCCACATGGTCGTTGATGCGCACACGACCGGCACGCACAAAGCGCTCCACATCCCGGCGGGAGCCCAGGCCGGCATCCGCCAGAAAGCGATTGATACGAACAGGTTCAGAAATGGTCATTCCCCATCGGCGGATTGAGCGGGGGCGGTCACATCGGACCCGGTCGGAGCCGTTTCTTCCGACTGGGTCGGCGCCGTGCCCGTATCGTTCCCTTCCTCTTCTTCGCCCGGATCGGGCGCGTCCGGATCGATAAAAGCCCGACGTAAAATCACGGGACGGTCATTGCGAGCACCGTACAATCGATATTCGGGCCCCAATCGTTTGATGGTCAAAGTTTCTCCCGCCGGTGAACCTTTATCCAGCCGAATGACCCGCTCTTCAAAATCGATTTCATATTTCCCTTCGGCCATATCCCCGCGCCCCAGGGCATATTTGTATACCCCGTCCGGCCAGAAATAAACCCGGGCGTAGCCGGTAGAGCCATCGGCGCGTACTTCCCACCATTTGCCTACGTGACTGAGACCGAATTCTTTTTGAAAACGCTCGGTACTGCTGGCACTGGCGGCGGTCCCGGCGGAACCGATGGAGAGATTGGACCCGTACACCCAGCCTTCAATCCCATCCGGCATTCGGATTCGATACCAGAACTCATTCAAATTGCCGATTTTCACGCGCTCATCGGTGCGACCGATAACCTGAACTTCGCTGCCACGTTCCAGAAAAGTAATTTCCGACGCAAAGCTAACGGGATCAATCCGCAGGCTGACTTCATCGCCGGTTACTTCGGCAAATAGTCCGCTGTTCTCGGTAGGAACGGTATCGTCGCAGGCGACGCAGAATAAGACTATGGCCAGACCGGCTATCGGAACAGTGCACCGATTCATCATGGGGTCACTATTCCGCCCGGCTCTGCCCGATCAATAATTAACCGGCGTAATGTAATCGATCACCGCGTTGTGAATCGCTTTTTCCAGTACACCCCGAATTAGCGGATCGCTTTCTATGCGCAGAGCTTCGCGTAAGGTCGGTTCAGATTCACCCATCGAAAGCACTTCAAATGCCCGCGCCGCATCCAGGCGAATTCGGCGGTCATCACTGGCCAGGAATTCGGTCAGCTTATAGTAGTAATCAAAATCGGCTTTATTGTTTTTCAGAATAGCCAGGCAGAACTGGATTTTCACCAGTTCATCCGCTTCCGAATCGTATGCCGCTTTCACCGCCTGCACGCCCGAGTCGGAACCAATCTGTCCGAGCGCGTGGGCGGCATATACCCTCAGGTGCGGTATTTTTTCGGGAGCCAGATAGGCCTGTAACGGCTCCACGGCACGATCATCGCCAATTTTTGCCAGTGCGCCGAAGATGGCCCGCGCAAGATTCATATAATTAGCATTTTCAAGGCGAATCTGCTGGGCACCGTCATCGTCCAGGATGCCGGCGGCACTTTTAAATTCGTCCGACAGAGTCCACCACATGTCGGGACTGTAGGCAAAACGAAATCCGCCGCGAATGAAGGGGCCGGGCCGGGTCGGTTCAATGAACACCGGATCAATCCGAAAGTCATCGCCCTCTTCCGCGTTGGGATTCGCATTGCCGCCGCCGGCCACCGATTGTTCATACTCGGCGCGGGCCGCTTTGACCGCGTCGATTTCCGCCGTAATCAGTCGATCGGTGATCTCCAGCGCTTTGAGTAGCTGCGGGACTACATGTTTGTGTCCGATTTCTCCGAGGGCCCAGGCGATGGTGGCTTTTACATAGGGATCATTCGCGGGTAGATGCCGAAAGGTCTCGCTTTCCAGATCACGCAGCAATTCGTCGCTCAGAGGGCGGATATACTCGGTTTTCTGATGCGCGCCGAACATGCGGGCCGCGTTCACTTTCTCGCGCGCGGTACCAAAGCGTAAATCCCAGACCGCCTCATCATAGATGTTGGTCCACATGCGCCGTGAATCGTCTTCCGCTCCGGCCTGCAGAGTCCGGTCTGGTACCGAAAAGGCAATCAATACCGTAATAAGAGCAAGTAATGTCGATTTCGTGTAACGGCCAGTATTCATATGTATATCCAATCCTCTTCCGAAGATTCATCGGCTACGGTGAGGGCTAAATTGAGCCGCCCGGGGAATTTTATGAATGCCTGGACCACCCGGAGCCGGTTTTTTTTCAATGCCCGGCGTGCCCCGTCGCACGCTGAAAAATCCAAAGTCCCGGAAAGGCCGCCTACAGTTCCCATGCTATAAGCCGGATTTCGGCCCGCACGATCACAATCGGTTACAGGGTCCGATGCGCGGTATCCATGTATTCCCATTAAGCGTTTTCAAGAGATTACAGGCATCAGAAGACGAAGTAAAGTCGAAATTCAAGGGCGGTCTTGAATATCGCGGATCAGACGGGCCATTTCTTCCAGTTTACCGGAAAGTTCTTCTACCTTGCGGTCGCGGTTGGCGGATAATTCGGTCCGTAGCACGCCAATCCCTTCCCGGGCCTTATCGGCGATGCCGGAACGATTCTCATCGATATGCGCCAGAATGCTTTCTACGTAATCCGATTTATCCGAGAGTTGCAGATCGCCATGCTCGACCATGTTCTGGACGATCTTTTCCAGTTTATCCAGGGTCAGAGCCCCGATACCGATGCCGCTTTCAATCATCTGACTGAACAGGCGCGATACGTTGCTGGAGACCTCCCGGATCAGCGCCGTCAGCAAAAAGCGCGAGAACTCCATGTTATAGTGGTCGGTCGAAATTTTCAGAAATGTCTGCCCCAGCACACGCGCGGTAATATCTTCACCGCTGATGTTATCAATGACCTTCACTTCATGTCCGGCCTGAATCAGTCCGGCCACATCATCCAGCGTAATGGTCTTACTGGTATCCGCGTCGTACAATCGACGGTTAGCATACCGCTTTATGAGTTTCACCTGCGACATTCCGGAATGATACTCCCCTCACTGACCTTGAAACACAACCTTACTCGCCTGGTGCGGCGCACAAAAAAAAAAAAAAAAGTTCAGCACCGTAGGAAATCAAATCGGTC
>JAGRMX010000317.1 GCA_020441025.1 Leptospiraceae bacterium | reverse complement strand
AAATATCATACGCCGCCGTTTTGTAGCGCTCGTTATTGGTGATACGGTAACAATCGACAAGCGCCCAGGCGAAGAGCGCGTTGTCATACAGCATCTTTTCAAAATGTGGGACCAACCAATCGTGATCGGTAGCGTAGCGAGCCAATCCTCCGCCGATTTGATCGTATATACCGCCGCGCAACATATGATCAAGAGTCGTTTCGACCATGTTGAGCGCGTCCGATTCCGGAAAACGCCGATGGTATTCCATTAAGAATAGCAATCCCATGGAGGGCGGAAATTTGTTGGGACCATTGGCTACAAAACCGCCGCGAAATTCATCGAACATGGATTTGTATTGTTGGAGGGCGTTGTGAACGTTTTCCAGTTCGGGCAGCACCGCCGAATCGTTTTGTCCCGAGGTTTGTTCCTGTCTTTGTAAAAAATCGTGTAGAGTGTTTGCGGATTGCAGTAATTTATCGCGTTCATTCTGCCAGGCATCCGCCAGGGTCTGTAGAATTTGAGCGAAAGAAGGTCGCCCATACGCGGGTATCGGTGGAAAATATGTACCACCGGTAATGGGCAAACGATCCGGTGTTAGAAACATATTCAACGGCCAGCCGCCATGCTGACCGGTAGCGTGCAGGGCCTGCATATAAATCTGATCGACGTCCGGTCGCTCTTCCCGGTCTACTTTAATAGCCACATAACGTTCATTCAGTAATCGAGCGGTTTCTTCATTCTCGAAACTCTCGCGCTCCATGACATGGCACCAGTGGCAGGTGGCATAACCGATCGATAAGAGCACCATACGATCGGTCCGGCGTGCATTTTCAAACGCTTCGTCACACCAGGGATACCAATCCACCGGGTTATGTGCATGTTGCAGAAGATAGGGTGATTTTTCGTGTATCAGTCGATTTGTCGGTCGTTGTTCGTTGCTCATTGATTCCACTGTACTCATTTTGCGTTGCGAGGGCAAATTAATCCATAGTCGTCGATCTTTCCGAATGCGACGGCGATCATGGTATACATGTTACACCCGGCTGATATGAAAAAGGCTGCCTTGAGTTGGCAGCCTGTTATCCGTTCCGGTGTTAGTTCCGGATGGTGTGATGATGGGCTGTTAACGATCTTATGGAAGAGCCATCCTCAATTCTTCCGGCGATTGGTCAGTTGCTTGCCGTCCGGGTCGTGTCGATCTCATAGTTTATCCGATTGGCCGCCCGGTCTTGCGAGACCGGTGCGTCTATTTGACGCTCGGAAGATAATTCCGGTGCGTCCGCCGGATCGACGCGCAAAAACACATCCATGGATATAAAGCCGATCATAATAGCGAAAATGACAATCGGATAGATGATGCCGAATCCCCAGATCAGAGGTCCTTCATATTTCATGTGCATGAAGTACATCATCACCAGCATGGCCTTGGCGGAGGCGATCAGCAGGGCGATAATGATGTTGGTCGCAAAACCACCGCCGATCTCCTCACCCCAGTTTACATAAGACGCAGCCACCGTCAGTGCGGTCAGGAGCATCAATGCCAGACCTACATACAGATAGATGCGAGTGGGCAGGGTGTGTCCGCGGCTTTCTTGATCGGGTATATGCATGATAAATTCCTTTATTTAATGATATGAATTTGATTTAGCTTCCTGTCGGATTTCTTAGCTGATCAGGTAGAATAAAGGAAACAGATAAATCCAGATCAGGTCCACAAGGTGCCAGTACAGGGCCCCATTTTCGACCGGAGTGTAATACCAGTGAGAGTAACGCCCCTGACGATTCTTCATCAGAATGACGAACAATACCGACATCCCGATGACTACGTGCAGTCCATGCACGCCGGTCATTACAAAGTAGTATGTGAAAAATAAATTCACGCCTTTGGCAAAGCGATCCGCGGCGGCGCCGGTTATACCCTCCCTGGCCATGTAATCCACAACCTTGATCGGTTCATGACCCGCCGCTTTCGGATCGACAATATTCAACGCATCACCGGGAAAAATTCCGAGATGAAACTTATGCGTGTATTCGAAGTACTTAATGACCAGGAACACGCCGGCCAGAACGATCGTCGCGGCCAGATACAGGTTCGTTAATTTCGCTTTCCCACGCTGTATGCTGTCGAGTGACAGAGCCACACTCAGAGAACTTAAAATCAGAACGATTGTATTGGTGCCCCCCATAACCTTATCCAGAGTATGGTGGGCTACTTTAAACGGTTCAACAAACTTGGTATGAAATATGGCGAAGCCGCAGAACATCACTCCGAACAGGAGCAGTTCCGTGGCCAGAAATAACCACATTCCCAGTTTGGCACCTTCATAGCCGCCCAATTCTTCATGCACGGGGTGCTGGTCTCTGATTGCGTGTTCCATTATTTACTCCACATATCCTTGCGTTGCATTTGGCCCGGAATGATTACCGGCTCTAATTATTTGCCGGCTCCCATGGGGATGGGCGGTCCGTCGGTGCGACCTTCCGTTCCGTAGTCGTAAATTCCGTTTTCCGGAAAATCGGGGACATGGGCGAAGTTTGTCTGGGGTGGCGGCGATGAAGTCTGCCATTCCAGCGAGAGCGCTTCCCATGGATTGGCGCTGGCTCTGGGACCACGGAATGCGGCCCAGGCCAATGTTGACAGGATGAATATATACGAGGAACCATTCAACCACGATCCGATTGTCGAGATCAGATGCAGGTGATGAAATTGCGGCTGGTAGTCAAAATAGCGACGGGGCATGCCTTCTAATCCCAGAAAGAACTGGGGGAAAAAAGTCAAATTGAACCCGATGAACAGCCACAACCAGCCGATAAAGGCCGCCTTTTTGTTATACATGCGGCCGGTTATTTTAGGAAACCAGTAATGCAGGCCGCCCATCAAAGCGACCACGGTTCCGCCCTGCATGGTATAATGAAAGTGAGCCACTACAAAATATGTATCATGCAGGACTACGTTGGTTGAGAGTACCGCAAGGTGAATGCCCGTCAGACCGGCAATGGTAAACATGAATACAAAGCCGATGGCATACAACATGGGCGCTTCAAAGCTGATGGAGCCACGCCACATGGTTCCCACCCAGTTAAATACTTTGATGGCGGTAGGTACGGCCACGAAGAATGTCAGGAATGAAAACACCCAGCGAGCCCAATCGGACATGCCGCTGACGAACATATGGTGTCCCCATACTATGAAACTAACCAGTGCAATCGCCAGACTGGAATAGGCTACCGCTTTGTAGCCCAGCATGGGTCGCCGAGAAAACACGGGAATGATATCGGCGATAATACCGAATCCCGGTAGAATCATAATGTAGACGACCGGGTGTGAATAGAACCAGAAGAATTGTTCGAACAGAATGGGGTCGCCGCCTTTCGCGGGATTGAATATGCCCACATCCAACAGGCGTTCCAGAATCAACATTACCAGGGTCATGCCTACTACGGGAGTGGCCAGCACCTGAATCAACGCCGTTGCATAGGAGGCCCATACGAACAGAGGCAATTTATTCCAGGTAAGGCCGGGAGCCCGCAGTCGATGAATGGTTACTACGAAGTTGAAACCGGTCATAATGGAAGAAAAGCCCATTACGAAGGCTCCCAGAGTCAGCCAGACCACAAATTGATTCGATTGTATACTGTACGGTGCGTAAAACGTCCAGCCCGTGTCGGCCGGAGACAGCAGCGAAATAATCGCAATCAGAGCGCCTACGACGAATACATAATAGCTGAGCAGGTTGATGCGCGGGAAAGCCACGTCTTTCGCGCCAATCATCAGCGGCAGCAAAAAGTTTCCCAGCGTGGCCGGAATGCCCGGCACAATAAACAGGAACACCATCACCGCGCCATGAAAGGTCATTAACACATTATAGGCGTGTTTGCCCATGATGGTGGCGCCGGGAGCGATCAACTCCAGGCGGACCAGCAGAGCCGCACCGCCGGCCAGTACGAAGAAAATCAGAATCGTGTAAAGATACATGATTCCGATTTTTTTGTGGTCGGTGGACAGCGCCCAGCCCCAGAAGCCTTTTTCGCTTTCAAGGTATGATACGGATGCGTCGGCATGTGCCATATGATTTACTCCGGTTTTCCTGACAGTTATGTTCTTTTACTGATCAACAGGTGACATCGGTTTTACTTTTATCCGATAATTGCCTGTTGCCTGCTTCCCGCGATTCGCCCGTCGTGAAACGCGGAGTTAACAGGGCGGTCTGTGCGACTTTGCAAGCGTTTTGCGTACTCGTCGCCGGACCCAAAGTGTATTATTCCAGCGTTTTAATATACATGATCACCGATTGTATCTGCGCGTCGTCCAGATCCTGAACCGGCATTGCCGGCGGAAATCCCGCAACGACCTGCGATGTCGGATCAAGAATGGACTGACGGATATAATTCTCATCCGCCACGATCGATTCGCCGTCGGTCAACTCGATAAATAATAGTATTCCCGGAATAAGATTCCGCTCAGTCGGCGGCCTGCATCCGGTAAATGCAATTCCGCCCGTGCAA
>JAGRMX010000316.1 GCA_020441025.1 Leptospiraceae bacterium | reverse complement strand
TGGGCCAGGCCGCACTGAGCAGCGCTCATGCCATTCGAACCGATCCCGATTTATTAAATGCAGGCACGATGCACATATTGTGTGGTCCGGGCAACAATGGTGGCGATGGCCTGGCCCTGGCGTACATGTTGATTGGTATGCGGCACATAATTGCATCGATTCCGGCTTTGAGAATTTATCAGACCGGAGAAGCTCGTAGCAGTGCCGCGCAGTTTTATGCGGGACTGCTTCGGGAGATCGCACAGTCACCTATCGCTGTGGATGTATGCCTGCTGCCCTCCTCATCCTTCCATTTCAGTGCAATAAATAACGGGGATGTGATTGTGGATGCCTTGCTGGGTACCGGTCAGGATCGGGCGCCCGCCGGTGAAATTGCCCGACTATTGGCTCATGTTGCGTTGGCGCGCATTCGAATCGCGTGCGCTCTATTGGCATTAGATGTGCCCACGGGATTGCGCGAAGATCGGGACACTCGTTTTTTAAATGCGCGTGAACTCCGACATCTGGTGCACAGATGGCGGCATGAGCCACCCGCGAGAAATTCGGACTCCCCCGGTACAAATCCAACGCGAACCGAATCGAATGCCCATCCGGACGATGCAATCATCACCGGATTATTGAAACTCGAAATTGATCGGTGGTTGCCCGCTCCGGATGAAATTCATTCCTACGGCGTGATGAAACTCGCGTTGGAACTGAATCAGAGTCTGCGCATGCACAGTCGCGTACATGTACTGCCTATCGGTTTTCATCCGACCACACCGGTGTTTACGTCTCTGGTTACGGAATCAGCAACGAGAAGCGATCCATCCGATCCGGCGGTGTTCGCGCCTTCGAATTACGCTGCCGGACAACATACTCCCGGAGAGGATCGATTGAGCCGCTTCCTGAAATCTGCCTGGCACCATAAGTACGGCGCCGGGCATGGATTGTTCATCGGCGGATCCATCGGTATGGAAGGCGCCGCCTTATTGGTCTGTCGGAGTTTCTTCGCCGCCGGCGGAGGCATTCTGCATGGATGTGTGCCCGCAGCTCGATCCAGAGAATTTTTGACAGCCGACTTTCCGGCCACCATGTTTCGAATTCTGCATACCGACAATTTACGTGAACTCACGCCCAGGGCCGTTTGTATTGGACCCGGACTGTCTCCGGCCGACGCGGAAGCCCATGCTGAAGTAGTTCACGCATATCTGACCGAACTGATGGCGACCCATACCCAAACGACGGTCCTGCTGGATGCGGGTGCTTTAAGCTGGCTCGGGCGGTCCGATTGGAGGCCATTGTTGCAAAAATATGGTCAGCGCATATTGCTGACACCCCACAGCGGAGAATGGAGTCGATTGGGGGGCGGCGCGCCCAATTCGGTACGTGAACTCCAACGTAACTATGAACTCGCCTGCCAACTGGGCTGTCACGTGCTGGTAAAAGACTCTATTTCGGTGTATTTCCAGGGTTGTGAATCGCGTACTGATGACGGAGTTCACGTACCGGTGGCCGTAATGGGCGCACCGAATGCGCGACTGGCGGTCGCCGGCAGCGGTGACTGTCTTTGCGGGATACTACTGGCCCTGTTGGCACGACGTCCCGATGAAACGACAGAGCAATCAATATCCATTGCGCGGGGAATCGAACTGGCAATTGAGTTGCAGTCACGGGCCGCACTTCGTTATACCCATCCCACCGCCGCGGATTTTCCGGATGGCATTCGCGGGGTACTGGCGGGTGTGCTGGAACACCGCTCAAGAAACGCGTGAACTCCAACGGAAAAATCAATCTTGAAATATCATTATAAAAGCCCGATAGAATTGCAGACCGAACAGCAGACCGAGCGCAAAAGCCGCCCGACCCGCAATCGAGTCACCATGATTGTGTTGATGGACATCGCCATTCTGGTGATCATCTTCGGAGTGATTTATTTTTCGGGCGTTTGGCCGACCGGAGAAAAGCATTCCGGCGACACTGTGGAACGCGGTGATTTATCATTCAGTGTCACCGCCCGACGCGAAAGTGCCGGCGCTATCGACTTTTTTCTGAATGTGCATAACACGGCCGGCAGCCTGCGCGAATTTCCCGCTCCGAATGATCCGTTGCAAGCGGCGCATATTGAGGTGCAGATGAACGGCCAGACCTACTCTACGGCGCTCAATGTATATAAAGAGCCGATCCGACCGGGCGAAACCGTCATCTATCGTGGAGAGATTGTACTGCCCGGACAGGATCGATCGGCGGAATACAGCGGCGCGATTCGATTGCGGTTTACGGATGACGAGACTTTGATTCGTCTGCCGGAATAAAATCACCGCACGTATATATTAAAACGCGCAGCGGATTAAACGCTATTACGCAGAAAAGAATCTATGTGCCGGGCCGCATGCAACGACGGATTGCCGTGTCCCAGGCTCTTACGAACCTGTTCCATTTCGGCGATCATATTCTCCCGATATCCGCGTTCACTCAGGATACGAGCCGCTTCCTGATAAATGTTTTCCGGAGTCACTTCCGTTTGAAGTAATTCCACCGAAACCTGTCTTTGAGCGAGAATATTTACGATGCCAATGAAACGGGTCCGCAGTACCAATGTGATTAAAAACATATTCAACCAGCCCACTTTGTACATCAATACCATCGGTTTCTTAAAATAGGCGGCTTCCAGTGTGGCAGTACCCGAGGCGATCAATACCAGATCCGCCGCTTCCAGTGTACGCAGAGAACGACCGGGAACATATTCTACTTTTAGTTCGGGATACTTTGAAAGCTCGGTTGTGATCATATCACTCAGACGCCCGTCTGCACCCGGCAGTAGAAATCGCACTCCGGAAAAATTGGACTGGATCAGATGCGCCGCTTCGAGCATAGGCGACAGAAGTCGACTGACTTCCGAGCGACGACTGCCGGGCATCAGCGCTACCGTAATCCGTGTGCCTCTGGGAGCGTCCGGCAGCGGTTCCTCTTTGCGCAAACGGCGCGGAATGCGCGAAACCAGCGGATGACCGATACATTCGGATCGCACTCCTTCGCGTTGGTACATTTCCGCCTCGAACGGAAATAGAGTGAGCATCAAATCGACATATTTTTTGATTTTATGAATGCGATTGTACTTCCAGGCCCAGAGTTGCGGACTGACCAGATAAACAATTGGAATGTCCGCTTCTTCCAGCATTTCGGCAAAGCGTAAATTGAAACCGGGGTAGTCTACCAGAATGATGGCGGAAGCGGAACGACGCAGAGCTTCGGCCTTAACGCGCTCTGCCAGGGCCTTCAATCGCCGATAGGCTTTGACCGCCTCGACGAAACCGACCACGTTCATGGAATTAATATCTTCGAGCAGTTCCACTCCGACGGACCGCATGGCTTCACCGCCGGTTCCAAAAAAATCGCGATAGCCGTACGATTGCAACGCCTGGACCACATCGGCTGCCAGTAGATCGCCGGAATGCTCGCCGGTGATTACCAGAATCGGTCCTTTGTTTCCGACGCGGCGTGATCCTGAAGGATGCAGGCGATACGCCGGAGTGCCGATGTCGGCGGCGGAACGACCGCCGGATACCTTGCTGGAAGTACGTGTGCGCGAACTTCCGGCGGCAGACGATCGGATGGCCGTTTTCTTGCGTGTCGGGGAATTGGCCGGCGTGTTTTTAGCCGCGCCGGTTTTACGACGTGCTATCGATCCGCTTCCGGCAGCACCCGCAGCGGCCGTCGACCCGCGCTCTGTTTTCGGCGCGGTCTTTTTGCCTGCTTTCTTTGCTTTTTTCTTCTCCGCCATGCCGAAGTCCGGTGCATGCATGCTCACGGCAGGCTGGCGGCCCGTCCATTTAGTTTTTTCAGATAGGCCAGATCCGTGCGCTGACCGGCGTCCACGGCCAACACGGTGATATTTGCGTTACGAGCACTGCGAATAAATTCGGAAGGAATCACAACAAAGGTTCGGCGCGAATCGAATGCCAGGACCCGACAGCCGGAGCGGGCCATCGAATCCAGGGTCGCACTGCCCGTGGCCGGAATATCAAAGCGTAAATCGTGTTGCTCTTTGGAAAGTTTGCAGACTACCGCACCTTTATTATGGAAGAGATCGCCCCCACGCACAATGCACTGATCCGTGCCTTCCGCCGCTTCGACCGCCAGCACCGATCGTTTGCCCACCACCACAGTCTGACCGATATCCAGACGATTCATTTCCCGGGCGTGCTGGAGACCGAATTCAATGTCTTTCAGTTGCTCGGTGGTGAGCTTTTTTCCATAGCGACCGGGTTGCAGAAAAAGGTGCTGTAAGTATTCATCCTGATTGATGATGGTAATGCCTAGCTTGTCCACCTCGCGGGCAACGTTTTCGAATAAGGCGTAATCGCTCTGACTGAGCATGCGCGCCAGCAGCAAAACCGTGCGGACATCGAAGCGCGGCTTGTTGTAAAGTATATCCCGGGTAGCCTTGCCCAGCAGTAACAGTCGCTTAATGCCGTGTCGTCGGAAAGAGCGAAATACGGAAGAGTACAGGCGGGTTAAGACC
>JAGRMX010000315.1 GCA_020441025.1 Leptospiraceae bacterium | reverse complement strand
AGGGATAGACCGACCGAAAAAATCGGAAGGGGCCAGCAGGCTCTGCCAGTAAAACTCGACCGTGCCTTTGAATGTCACTATCCCATCGCGCTCAAAATCCAGGTCGCGCAGATCCATTCTACCGGAAATGATTTCAGGGGCTGTCGTCGAGCGCTGCGCGCAAGCACCCGCAGACAAAACGGCTACAATCATTAAAATGCACAGGGAGATGATGAAGGATGCTCGAGGGCGAAACAACATGGCGCGCGCTGGTTTATAAGACTCTATATCAGTTCATATCCCTGATACCGACCGGAACCCAGAATGTCTACAGGAGAACAATTCTATGCGCGAGAAAATCAATCATAGAAACTTGCTGCGGGATTATAGAAATCTGGCCGTTAATTACAGGGTGAAAAAAGGGATCATTATCTTCGGCAGCATTGCCATGAGCCTGCTCGGTTGGCTGGCCCTGCTAATCGGTCTGATGGCCTTTTACGGCCGGGGCAATTATCTGCCCTTAAATCCGGAAGCCGACCGTCACCCGCCCTCCGAACAACTGCTCCGGGACATCCAGCGCGGATTCAGTCGATATCCCGATTTTAACGGCAGTACATTCGCTATCGGCCGGGCGGTCATGGAAAAGTATAACCTGGCGTATCTGGAAATTGAAACCGCCGAAGGAGCTACTTTACATAAAAGCTATGATCCCGGGCGCATACGGCGCGAACGACTGGAAGATATGCTCCAGACTGTCAATCGGCGCAATGCCATCAGCGCGGAACCGCACCGCCTGGGAGAGTTTTATTATCAACGCCATACCCTGGCCGTGCCCCTCACCGATGAGGAAATCAGTACGCTTACCATCACTTATATATATGAGAAGATTTACATCGGCCATCGCAAATTCGCCAATTTGTTCGGAGTTCCGCACTTCTTTTCGCGTTTATTTCGAGTCCAGTTCGATCACAATGCCTTTCCGGTGGCGGGGGGCCTGATTCTGATCGGCCTCTCGCTGGTGTGCTTCAGTTTTGTGAAGTTCCGACGCACCGTCCGGGCCGCGCGTATCATTCGAATTAAAGGCGAAGTCTGGCCCGATCCCAATCGCCCCCTGCCGGAAGTGGAAGTGGTCCGGGGATATGATCGCAGCGGCAACTGGATCGGACAGGATTCGGCCGACGAAGGCGAAGAAGCGCTCTACAACGCGGACGGCACGCCGCGCCTCCCGGAAGAATTTGAACAATTCGACGCCGATAGAGCGGATGAATGGACGGACGAATACGATTCGGCTCCCGTGCGCGAACGCAGCCGCCGGCAGCAACAACGGTTGTTTCACGCGCGCGTCGGTGATCGCGTGCGTATTCATGGCATCCCGGACGATTTCTTAAAATCCGATGCGGTACACGCGCCGGAACAGGAAGCGGTGGCCGATTACCTGCATCAGCGCAAGGGCCTGCAAGCGGGCCGCGAAGCGTACGAGTTCGAGCAGGAGCGCTGGAGTTTACCCGGCTTCCAATCCGTAATGCATCCGCTGCGACGCCGCATCCAGGCGGAGGAAATGGATTTTACCGATCGGCATTACGCCCATCACGGCCAGGGGGAGGGATTTGATAACGCCAGTTCCCTGTTTGATTTTCGCTACTATCGATTTTATGAAAACACGGATTACCCGGCCAATATTTCCGACCTGGAATCTTTCGCGCGCAGTTTTTTGCAAACCGTCATCGATCGACTCGGGCCCAGCGATGCCACTTTGTTTTTACGCAATCGCCGCCGGCAGTTCCATCCCGTATTGCGAAAAACCGGCAATGTATTTATATCGGGCGCCGCGTTGCATGCCAATCCGGAAACGCATGCGGATCATTCCGTTGAGCAGGATCATCCCGACGCCGCCGATTCGATTTCGGGCAAGGATCAATCACGTAAATACAAACTGCGGTCGACTCCTCCCGGTCACCGACCGCACGACGACAATCGCGTTCCGGACGCTGTGATTCGCCAGTTGGAAAAAGAAAACTTCGTGGTTCTGGAAGAAGGCCGTCTGTTGTACTTTCCGCTGCCTTCCCGTCAGGGCATGTTGGGACTTTTGCGCTTTCGGTCGGAGCGACCGCTGTACAATCAGAAGGCACTGGCGGCCACCTGGTATGAAATCCGCAAATTCGGCGAGTCTCTGTTTCAGGCGCGCGTTTTTGAAGAGGCCACCGTAGACGCGGAGAGTACGCTGGCCAACGGCATGTGTTTCGCCCGGGATTTAAAAAACGATTTCGCGCTACGCACGGATGTACGCTTTACCCGCGAATTGATTCTGATGCGCTTTCATGGCCGCAGCAATCCCGAAGCCGTGCGCCTGTATGGACTGGCGCTGCGGGCTTATTTTCCCTATCCCATGCGATTGTATCGGGTAGCCGCCGACGTGTTCGCCGTTATTGCGGCCGAAATTCCCGAGTCGGAACTGGAACGCACCATCGGCGAGTATCTTGCTTATGTGCGCGAAGACAGCGCGGTGGATATCACCGTGGGCTGCGCCCTGCTTGACGAGGATGTCATTTCTCCCGACGATTGGTTTGGGCGTGCCGGCCTGGCGCTGGAAGAAGCCGCGCGAGACGGATTGAATCGCTATCAAATTTATACACCGGCCGGAGAAGCGGTACACTTTCGTACGCAATAGTCCGGCAAACTTATATGGATCCTTTACTGGATGAAAAGGTCATCCTGACGCTATCACGTATCTGTCAGGAATATTTTAAGGACAACCTGTACTTAAACGCGGAAAAAGAAGCGTTTGGTCCGTCGCGCAACGAAGGTCTTTGTTACGAAAGTTGTTCCTGCATCGGTTTTGAAGGCGATATCAACGGTCACATTTACTTCTGCATGGACGGTTATACCAAGTTGAAGTTGTTGCCGCGCATTGCCGAGCGTTACCAGATTGATCCCACCATGCGCGGCATGGCGTCTTCCGTTATTCTGGAATTTTCGAATCAAATGACTTCCATTGTAGTAGACGAATTGCGGGACGGCGGTTACGAAACGCGCCTCATGCCGCCGGAAGATTTGAGTCATAAGTTGATTCCGGTCGATGCCGATCGTTTTCGCCAGTATATTCTGATTTTCTTTTTGCGCGATAGGCGAGAACGTCGTTACCTGGGCCGCATGTATCTGGTTCTGACCATGGAGAAATACCCGGAACTACGGACCGATTCCGCGGAAACGACCGCATAGGAAGCCGCCGGAAGCGCTTGACATGTTTTGCTCTCCGGATACGATTCTGTATATTTCCGGATGATTATCAGGCCTGCTCGCAGGCAACTTAGAAGTCATCTCAAAACCGACTCCGTGCGGTTTTGAGAGTAACGGGTTTCAGTCCGCTTATAGGATGGCAACCGACCGTCGGCAAATGAATCCGTACGCAAAGACAGACCTTTCATGGTACGCGCCCTTAACTCAAATGTCCGGCTCTGTGTATGCTTACTCTGGATAACGTATCTGCTTGCGGCCATTGCGAGTTGCGAGCGAACCGAACCGTATGTGCCCATCGGAAGAGAGCTATGCCGTCATGGTGATGACGAGGCGGATTTGATTTCTTTTCACGTTCGTCTGGAGCCGGGAGGCGCCATTTCCGGAGAAGGCGAAATCAGAGGCGCCGATCATCCGGTGCGCTTTACAGGCGGCAAATGGAAACAGGAGGGGCCCGATTTAAACATACTGCTGAATTTCAAATCGATGATGGAACAAAAGAACATTCCCGCAACTATCAACAGCGACACGGAACCATCCGAATCCACCGGGCCGATGGACGGAACCGCCACCGACGGATTGCGATTTCGCATTTCTATTGCGGATTTACGGAATGATACGTCCGATTGTTATCCGGTACCGCGCTCATTTTAAGCGTCGGCTAACAATCAATAGCAGATTTTATTCCGAGATAGAGCAGCATTCGGAATTTTCACCGGATGCGGAATTTGTTTGTTCAATTTCCGCCAGCCGCGCCTTGAGCCATACGGCCGATTCCACCCGGCGACCGTCGTTGAGTTTCACGTAATAGGGCGTACCCAGTATAGACGAACGCGTGGCGACGTATTCGATGAACTGCCGAGCGGTCTGGATGCGGTCGCCGATATAGTCCCATTTCATGCGCATGTGCTCCACCGCCCGCTCGGCGTTATATTCTTCACCGCCCCGGATAAAAATCAAATCGGAATTCAGCACCGCCTGAAGCAGTTTTTCTATTTTCTGATTTTCGGAAAGTGGCGCCGCATGCAGAGCGGCGTCCCACGACCGAGCGGACATCGCCAGGCAAAACACCAGCCCGAGCACGAAATATGAGCGACACCGCGCGGATTGACCCGGTGCGCAATACGAGCGACGCGGTGCGAGTGGGCCCGTTGAGCGCTCCGGCTTTCGTACCAAAAAAGGTCTGCTATTCATTTCCTCACCGTTCAATGCCATGTTCCTGCCCTTAACTATGCGCCACATTTCAAATCGCGTTAAACATCCCAATCCTGAGAATAAAACATACCGGACAAATTTCGTAAAGTC
>JAGRMX010000314.1 GCA_020441025.1 Leptospiraceae bacterium | reverse complement strand
CCGTTTTGCATACACTCCTGACAGCCTTTATCAATGGCCGGAATGTATTCCCGGGGGATAACTCCACCTACAATGCTATTAACAAATTCATAACCTTTGCCGGGCTCGGACGGACCGACTTTGATGAAACAGTGCCCGTACTGGCCACGACCGCCGGTCTGCTTGATGTATTTCCCTTCCGATTCTACGGTCTGGCGAATGGTTTCACGATAGGCTACCTGCGGTTTACCCACATTGGCCTCGACTTTGAATTCACGTTTAAGACGATCCACAATGATTTCCAGGTGCAGCTCGCCCATACCGGAAATAATGGTCTGACCGGTTTCAACGTCCGTTTTCACCCTGAAAGTGGGGTCTTCATCGGATAGTCGCATCAGAGCCGTGCCCAGCTTCTCCTGATCCGCTTTGGTCAGCGGCTCGATGGCCAGGTCAATCACCGGCTCGGGGAAGGTCATACTTTCGAGAATAACAGGGCTGTTTTCGGCGGCCAGTGTATCGCCGGTAGTGGTATCTTTCAGACCGACTGAAGCGGCGATATCACCGGCATAAACTTCCTCAATTTCTTCACGATCGTTGGCGTGCATTTGCAGCAAGCGGCCGACCCGTTCTTTTTTGCC
The DNA here is from genome assembly GCA_020441025.1 of Leptospiraceae bacterium. Taxonomy (GTDB): domain Bacteria; phylum Spirochaetota; class Leptospiria; order Leptospirales; family Leptonemataceae; genus JAGRMX01. The sequence goes on along the minus strand of JAGRMX010000314.1, from coordinate 3,907 downwards.
CTTGGTGACATTCATCACGTACGAGCCTTTCTTAAGCATTCCAGAGTATACCCGGAAATAAGTCAGCTTGCCGACATACGGGTCGGACATAACTTTGAATGCCAGAGCGGCGAAGGGCTCGTTATCATCCGACTTACGCAGCAATTCCACTTCCGTATTATCGGGATCATGGCCCTTGATGGCCGGCACGTCGATCGGCGCCGGCAGAAAATCCAGCACGGCGTCCAGCAGTGGTTGCACGCCTTTATTCTTAAAAGCGGAGCCGCATAGTACCGGGAAGATCTTACGCTCCAACGTTCCTTTGCGGATGGCACGCTTTAACTCATCAACGGTTAAATCGCCTTCCTCCAGGTACTTTTCTAACAACTCATCATCGCATTCCGCAGCCGCTTCCATAAGAGTATTGCGATATTCAGCCGCCTGCTCTTTTAGCTCGTCGGGTATTTCTTTGTAATCAAAACGTGCTCCCAGTTCCTCGCCACTCCAGATCAGCGCGCGATTTTCTACCAGGTCCACCATTCCGACAAAATCACTTTCAGTGCCGATCGGTAATTGCAGAGCGATTGCGTTGGCCCCCAGACGCTCCCGGATAGAACCCAGCGAGAAAAAGAAATCCGCGCCCATGCGGTCGAGTTTATTAATAAAGCAAATACGCGGCACGCCGTACTTATCGGCCTGACGCCATACTGTTTCGGTCTGAGGTTCCACACCGGCCACTCCATCATAAACGGCGATGGCACCATCCAGTACTCGCAAAGAACGTTCTACTTCTACGGTAAAGTCCACGTGCCCGGGAGTGTCGATGATGTTGATGCGATACATATCGCGATCTTTATCGGCTCCGTTCCAGAAGGTGGTTGTGGCAGCGGACGTAATGGTAATACCGCGCTCCTTTTCCTGCTCCATCCAGTCCATTTCGGCGGCGCCGTCGTGCACCTCTCCGATTTTATACGTACGTCCGGTATAGAATAGAATCCGCTCGGTAGTAGTGGTCTTGCCGGCGTCAATATGCGCCATGATCCCGATATTGCGGGTCTGCTGTAGTGTAGTCTTGCGAGCCATAGTGAATAAATCCTGAAATTACGAACCTTACTGTTTAATCCTTACCAACGATAGTGACTGAACGCTCGATTCGCTTCAGCCATACGTCGCGTATCGTCGCGTTTTTTCACTGCGCCACCTTGACCTTTCTGCGCATCCATCAATTCGGCAGCCAATTTACTGGCCATGCCCTTCTCTTTGCGCTCCCGGGCGTAACGCACCATCCAACGCACCGCCAGAGCCTGCATGCGCTCCGGCCGTACTTCTACCGGAACCTGATAGGTAACTCCACCCACTCGACGCGATCGCACTTCCAACTGGGGCTTAACATTGCTTAAAGCCTCCTGAAATACTTCGTATCCGTTCTGCCCGGTCTTTTCGGAAATAATGTCCATTGCGCCGTAAAAAATACGCTCGGCCGTGGACTTCTTGCCGTCGACCATCATGTAATTGATGAAACGGGCGACTTCCTCATCGTTGAATCGAGAATCGGGATCTACGGGTCGGCGACCGACTGCTCCTGTTCTGCGTGACATACTATAAAACCTTTCTTATGATCTAAAAAATTTTGCTTTGAGTCGGATGCAAACCGCCCTCTTCATGCCCATCAGGCCTTCGGTCGCTTGGCTCCGTATTTAGAACGCGCCTGGCGTTTCTTCTCCACACCCAGAGTATCCAGAGCGCCCCGGATTATATGATAACGCACACCGGGTAAGTCCTTCACACGACCACCCCGCACCAGCACGACATTGTGCTCCTGTAGATTGTGCCCTTCCCCGGGGATGTAGGCCGTTACTTCAATGCCGGTAGTCAGACGTACACGAGCCACTTTACGCAGAGCCGAGTTCGGCTTTTTGGGCGTAAACGTCATTACACGCGTGCACACACCACGGCGTTGTGGACAGGCCATCAATGCCGGAGATTTCGTTTTGGTCTTCTGGGCCTTACGACCACTGCGAATTAATTGACTGATAGTAGGCAACGTCTCTGCTCCCGATAAAACTCGTTCAATGTAACTAAAATAACTGATCGACAGATCCCTTCGGGGATACTGTCTCACTCCCGGTTATGGTTCACACCCACCCGGTGTTCTCAGGACGCATCGCATCCTGAAAAATTATAACATCGACTCTGGAATGTTCTCCAACTTATAGTCGCAGCCTGTGCGATTACAGTATTGAAGAACTCAGTTCGGTTTCACTCCGGCATGTTTGCCGTCAAAAAGCCAGAACACCCTCCATACAGGGTCGAGGTGACCACTTCCCGCGTTGAGGGCTGTAGAGCAAGTATTAATGTCTGCAGCGGCGTAACGAATCTGGATTTTTTTGGCGATGAACCGGATATTTTTTTATAGGAATGCCGTAGAAAAAAATTCGCTTCGATATGCGCTCGGCCGAATCGATTCGTGTCGATGCTTATGGATTATGTCACATACAACTCCAATAAAAAACCGCCCGGTGCATGGCTAATAAGTCACACGGGCGGTTTTTTAGACTGTCCTGATCCCCTGATTGGGTCGTCAGGCGGAAAGGTTGCCGCTTAGTTCAAAGAGCCTAAAAAGGCGATTCCGCTCCTGAAGTTTCCGCGGGGGTCTCTTCCGGTGCGGACCCTTCTTCACCGCCGCGGGCCGCAAATAGTTCCCGGGCCGCCTCTTCCAATCGCTCTTTTTCACTGCGCTGAATATCGCCATACTCTTCTTTGTAGATTTCGATATCGCGATAGTGCTTTAATCCGGTACCGGCCGGAATCAGGTGTCCGATGATGACGTTCTCTTTCAGGCCCAGCAGCGGGTCCTTGCGACCTTTAATGGCCGCGTCGGTCAACACCTTGGTAGTTTCCTGAAAGGAAGCGGCCGAAATGAACGATTCGGTATTCAACGAGGCGCGGGTAATACCGAGCAAGATCTGACGACCGGACGCCGGCACACCACCCTCGGACTCAACCCGCTCGTTTTCATCGGAAAACGTAAATCGATCTACCTGCTGATGCGCGACGAACGTTGTATCGCCCGGATCTTCCAGTTCCACTTTACGCAGCATCTGGCGCACGATGATCTCAATGTGCTTCTCGTTAATAAACACGCCCTGCAGACGATACACTTCCTGAATTTCACGAATCAAGAACTCACGCAGCGCTTCAATGCCCTGAATGCGCAAAATGTCATGGGGGTCCAGCGTGCCCTCATCCAGCTGATCGCCGGCTTTTACGTAGTCGCCGTTACGAACGCGCAGTCGCTTTCCAACCGGAATCTGCACTTTAACGCGCTCTTCTTCATTGGCTTCGCTTTGTATATAGAGGATCTTCTTTTCTTTTACGACTTCGTTGTGGTCTTCAATGCGTCCGTCGATCTCCGCCAGCGTGGACGCATCTTTAGGACGTCGGGCTTCGAAGAGCTCTTCCACCCGGGGCAGACCACCGGTAATGTCGCGGGTCTTTTCGGTAGCGGAGCTGATTTTGAGCAGAATATCGCCGGCTTCCACCTTCTGGCCTTCACCCACCATCAGGATGGAATTCAAAGGCAGATGGTATTCGTCTTTACCGACATACAGACGAGGAGCCAGTTTCTCACGCTTAAATTCAAAAATGCGACTGTTGCCTTCCTCGTCTTTCTTGAGGTTCTTACCCTCGAATACGTCCTGAAGGCGAACGGTACCTTTGTTTTCCGCAACGACCACATCGTTGTGCGGGTCGAATGTGGCGATGGTCTCACCTTTACGGGCAATGTGACCTTCTTCGACCGTCAGCAGTGTACCTACTTTCACCGGAATGGCGGTTTGCTCTTCCAGAATCATGAACTGGCCGCCACGGATCTCCACCGTGCCGGCATTGTCGGAAGTAATCTGCTTTTCTTCGCCATCATATCCAC
>JAGRMX010000313.1 GCA_020441025.1 Leptospiraceae bacterium | reverse complement strand
CCTCCTGTAGCGAGTGGTCGGGGAATACTTCCTGTATTCCGGCTCATTCCAGACGGCGAAAATCTTCGTAAACCCGGTGGAGTGTGAATGTAACTTACGCAAACTGTTCCCGCTGGCAATCCACAACATACGCGTAAATACAGTCTCGCTTTGGATGCGCGTGGTTGTTATAGGTGCCAAGGCGCGCGGATAAAATTTCGGTTTTATTTTACACAATGCGATTTTTCGGTGCGGGTTTTGCCGGCATCAATCTGTTTTTCTTAGGATAAACACCGTATCCAGTTGGCCGTCGTCCAGTTCGCGGGTATAATCGATTTCCATGGCAAAATCATGCAATGCCAGTAATTGCAACTCCGGAACGGCAGCCAGCAGACGACGGGCTTCGTTCACATTATAAGTTCGAAATTGCCAGTTAGTTTCGGCCTTTCGCAACTGCCCGTCGCTTTCGGTGACGACAATGCGCGAACGTACATTCTCCAATCGGCGTTTGCGATCGGGCGGCCAACCCGTAATGGTGCAAACGACCCGTGTGCCGTCTCGTTCCGCAACCCACCGTTCACGACTGACGGAAGTATCCGAATAATCACTCAAATGAAATGCCAATACATAAATTCCGCCGGGACGCAACGCCCGCGCAACCGACTTCAAATGTGAAACCGCATCCGACTCGCTCAGCAAATATTTAAAGCTACTTACCAGACAATGAGCCATGTCAAAGTAGCCGTCGCGGGTTTTGAATTCGGCCATGTCCGCTTTATGTAATTGGGCCGACAGATTCAGTCGCTTCAATCTTTCCCGGGCGAACGATAACATGGGATCGCTCAGGTCTATTCCGGTTACCCGGTAGCCGCGGCGAGCCATCTCCAGAACCAGCCGCCCGCTTCCGCAGGCCGGCTCGAGTACGCGCAATGCACGCTTTCGGCTTTCCGGTCGGCAATATTGCTTGCAGGCCTCTTCCAGAAAGTTCGCGTCGGTCTGTGTGTCCGTATCAAATACTATGTCATAATAACGTGGAATATCATACCAATCGAGGGATTCGTATTCGGTGGACATGCGACCGGATTATATCTTCAACTTTCGGAGTAAAGAAACTATATAGTAAGAACTCATCTTGAAATTTTGACTTTTTAATTAAGTCGATTGTATCTTTCTGCGAGGCGGGTCGGGGTTCGCCGGTACGGCGCAGGCGATTTCGAACGTGTCGTTAAGCCGGGCGGTGTTATAATAGTGGCGGGTGACTTAATCGCATAATAAAAACGGGCCGCCAGAGAGCGGCCCGTCGTGACATTTTATTCACGTCCGATCAGAACAATCGGTACCGGTGTGAGCTGTTTCATCGATTGCCCGGACCGTTGCCTCTATTACCGCCATTACCGCGATTCCCCTGGTTGCCGCGCTGATCACGCATGTTTTGCATGAACGAGCGACAACGCTGGGAGAGATCGTTGCGGTGTTCGCGCATACATTGTCTGGTTGCGGCAAAATCGCCTTTGTGCTCACCGCAATATTGGTCTACGTCGGCGCCACATGCTTCACGCCATTGTGCGTGTCGTTGCTCCATGGCGTTGAATTGATTTTTACACGCACCACTCAATTCACTCTGGTGCTCTTTCAAGCAGGCATGCATGGCACCCATGTCGCCGCGTTGCACATCCGGGCAAAATTTCTGAATGTCATCCCGACAGGCGCCTCGATCGGGACCGCCGGGCCCTCCGGGGCCGGGCTGACTGAACAGGGTTGAGCCGCCGAATACCAGGCCGCCGCCAATCAGCGCAATGCCGGTAATCCGTAGAATCCGTTTCCAGTTTTGATTTATTGGGAACATTAGATTACTCCATAGGTATATAATGAAGGAAGTGTGCCGACCGGAGTCGCGGTGTTCCGGCATAGGACTGTCGAAGACATAGTAACGGGACAAATCTCCGACTCACCTGAATGACAGAGCAATACGGTCACAACTCATGGCCGGATACACAATTAGACGCGATAGATACGGAAATGGTTGAAAAAAATGCACTTAATCGGCGTTAAGTAGTGCTATAACAGGAGATAATTACATGGCCAAGTATTTAGTCACCGGCGGAGCCGGATTCCTGGGAATAAATCTCATTCGTTACCTGCTCGATAAAAAGCATTCCTGTGTATCTCTGGATGTAGCCGACTTTGATTATCCGGAGAAATCCAATCGCAAAGTAAAAATCGTGAGCGGTGACATTCGTGATTTTGAAACGGTGAAGAAAGCGGCCAAAGGCGTTGATATTGTAGTACATTGCGCCGCCGCGTTACCGCTGTATACAGAAGAAGACATCATGTCCACCGATGTGGATGGTACGCGAAACGTGCTGGAAGCCGCGCGACAGTGTAAAGTGAAGCGGGTGATTCACGTATCTTCAACGGCCGTGTATGGCATTCCGGATCATCATCCTTTATACGAGGAAGATCGTCTGGATGGCGTCGGACCGTACGGCAAAGCCAAGATTATGGCCGAAGAAGTATGTCAGGAATATCGTACACGTAAAATGATCGTACCGATTATTCGACCCAAGTCCTTTATCGGTCCGGAACGACTGGGTGTCTTCGCTTTGTTTTATGACTGGGCGCAGGATGGACGCGGCTTTCCAATGTTAGGTAACGGTAAGAATCGTTATCAACTTTTAGACGTGGAAGATTTATGTGATGCCATCTATCTGGCTGCCACCAAACCGGCCGCCCGGGCGAACGATACATTTAATATCGGTGCCCGGGAGTTTAAGACCATGAAGGAAGACTTCCAGGCGGTTCTGGATGAAGCCGGCTTTGGAAAAAAAATCCGCACTTTTCCCGCCGGTCCGCTTGTGTTTGTGTTGAAAATTCTGGAGAAGCTGGGACTTTCGCCGTTATATAAGTGGGTTTACGAAACCGCCAGCACCGATTCCTTCGTTTCTATAGAAAAAGCGGAGAAAAAGCTGGGCTATAAACCCCGCTTTTCCAATCAGGACGCGCTGGTTCGTAACTATCGCTGGTATCTGGAAAACATGAACCAGTTCCAGAACAGTGACGGCATCTCCCATCGGGTACCCTGGAAACAGGGAGCTCTGAAGCTGGCAAAAGTATTCTTCTGACAGATCAAACGTCGGATAACCCTCCGGTGGATAAAGATTCTACTTACCAATAGTATTATGGCGGTATCAATTTCAAGAATTGTGGAATGCGAATGAAAGCGTAAACCGTTATAAAATTTGTATAAGCATGCGACGGATACGGCGATCCGCCGAATCAGGAGTAAGCTATGAAACGTACAGAAATAGAAAGAATAGAAAGAGAACTAAAACGTGTTGAAAAGCGTGAAAAAAAAGCACAATTGCGGGACCCGGGTGACGTAACTCCGGGCGCCTATATTGAACGCCTGTTTTCATTGTATCGTTATGATGTGAATGAAATATTCAACACGCAGACCGATGAAGACATCCTGGAAGTTCTGGAAGAATTGAAAGAAAATCTTCCGGAGAAAAAACAGATGGATGTTTTGCGTAAATCCATAAAGCGCACCGGAGTCAAGCAGCGCGACCGAGCTTATGAAGAGCTGGTGTCGCTGATGAGCGGTTGACGCGAAAAGAAAGCATGTCACGTATCAGACCGGTATTATTATTCCTTTTTGTAGATTTATTGGTTCTGGCTTTAGCCGGAGTGACATATTTCTTTTCCAGTTTAATTGTGGCCTTCGACGTCAAGACGCTGGAGCAGGATCGGGAAAACTTAAATATCGAATCGCCGGCGAACTTCGGATTGCCGCAGCCTGAAAATGTACGCATTCCCGTCGGGGATGATAATCAGGAAATGGCCGGCTGGTTGTTTATCCATCCGAACCCGGCATTGAATGAGCGCGCCTGCGTGATTATCTCTCATCATGGTCATACCGGCACGCGCTATGGCGGGCTGAAGTATATACCGCCTTTCTGGACCCGCGGTTGTCATGCTCTGGCGGTGGATGGTATGCATCACGGTGAAAGCGACGGGGCATACGGTACGTTTGGTTGCCTGGAAAAAGACAACATGCGTCGGGTCGTAACCTGGCTGGTGGACCGGCTGGGATTGCAATCCGGAGCGCAGGTGGGATTAATCGGCGAGAGCATGGGAGCGGCCATTGCGCTGCAAACCGCCGCGGTGCAACCTGAAATCGCGTTTGTGGTAGCCGATTCGTCTTTCAGTGAATTGGACACGATCCTTTCGTACCAGGGAGAGAAGCGCTACGGCTTCATTGTGGATGTGCTGTTGCAGCCTTCCATCTTGCTGGCCGGTATTCGCAGCGGTTGTAATCTCTACGACGTGCAACCCGCCGCGTATGCCGCACGCATACGGGCGCCGGTACTCTTGATTCATTCGGCCGCCGATGAGTACACGCCGCCGGCGCATTCCGAAAAAATTTTCGCGAACATCAAGCATGAAGCGAAAGTATTACGTCTGACGGATTGGGGCGCATCCCACGGTCGTTCCATCGATACCAATCAGGCCGCATATCGCGTGCTGTTGTATGATTTTCTCGATCGGTATGTGCCCGAATACGGAAATCC
>JAGRMX010000312.1 GCA_020441025.1 Leptospiraceae bacterium | reverse complement strand
AAATCTGATCGCCGGAAGCCAGGGGCGGCAGCCATTTTTTCTTTTGCTCGGGAGTGGCGCCTACTTCAATCGGCAGAGCTCCCAGTTTGGTAGCCAGCATGGCGGTGCCGACGCCCAGGCAACCATAGGCCACTTCTTCGGCCACAATGATGCTGGCCATCAGACCCATACCCAATCCGCCGAATTCTTCTTCAAACAATGCGCCGAAAATTCCGGCCTGTTTGAATTTCTCGAAAACCTTTTTAGGGTATTCGTTGTTTTCATCCAGCTCCTGGCGAACCGGAACGACTTCGTTCTTTACCACGTCGCGCACGAGCTCTTGCAGTTGTAATTCATCTTCGTTGAGAGAGAGTACCAGATCAGACATATTATACACTCGAAGTTTTGGATTCGGACCGGAAGACGCAGTCCGTGGCGGCCGGAACGGAAATTACTCGCAGGGTAAAATCGCGTGGGCGCGGTCCAGAAAATCGGCCGTAGTGTTTGCGGACAATAAAAATTCCACCCGTGTGCTGGACGTTCCGGCACGGCCTGTACGGGCGGTTATTGCGGCGGATTCTGGCCGTATTGAGCCTCTTCGTGCTCCTGTTCCGGGGGCGATTCTTCCCGGCTGGTTTGAAATCGGAAAGTTACCAACTGCTGACGTACGCGTTTGATCAATTCAAAAGTATGCGGTCCAAGCTGAGTGGTTTCCCCTACTTCAGGGAAACGTCCGTTGACCTCGATGACAAAACCGGCCACGCTGTTATAGCTGTCAGATTCCGGAATCAGCTTGCCGAAGTATTCGTTGAAATCCGCGATCGGGCAGGAGCCGGCCACATAGAATACGCCTTCTTCGGAATTCATGGAGCGTATGTGCGTGTTGGCTTCATCCGAATTGTCCGGGTCGTCATTGATGTCGCCTACAATTTCTTCCAGGATATCTTCGAGGGTCAGCAAACCGGCGGTTACACCGTATTCATCCACCACGATGGCCATTTGAGTACGACGGGTTTGCATTTCCTTCATGATCTTATCGATCTTCATGCTTTCCGGAACAAAATAGGCCGGCATAATCAGATCGCGCAGGCTGCGACGCATATCCTTGGCCACCATGCGCATATAATCCCGGATGTGTAGAATCCCGAGAATGTGGTCCTTGCTATCCTCGTATACCGGAATGCGGCTGAAGGGAAAATCAAGCAGGCGGCCGGCATCGTCGGGATTTTTCAGATTGAGCATTTTCATATCCACCCTGGGCACCATTATCTCCCGGGCGGAGGTATCGTTTATATCGAACACGTTGGAAATCATTTCGTGTTCGGAGCGCTCGATGGTGCCGGCCTGTAATCCTTCCCGTAGCAGTTGCCGGATTTCTTCTTCCTGTAATTTGGTTTCGCTGAAGCTGGTACGATCTTTAAACAGTTTCAGCACCAGGTTGCTGGAGAAGGTCAGCAGGACCGTAAAGAGTGAAAAAATGCGTGAAAAGAAGTTTAACGGATAAGCCACCAGCAGGCTGACCCGTTCGGCATACCGATGGGCAATGGATTTGGGGATCAATTCACCAAAGACCAGGGTCATATACGAAATGCTGATTACCAGCACGAACAGCGCAATCTGTTCCAGATAGGGGCCGATGAACGGAACGTCCTGGTTTGATAAATAGGGTTTGAGATGGCCCAGAAAACGGGCGCCCCCATATACCGAGGCCAGGGTACCCACCAGAGTCACGCCAATCTGGACCGTCGCGAACAATCGATCCGGGTCGGTTTTTAGATTGAGCAGGGTGCGCGCACGCCCATCTTTATTCTCCGCGAGGCTGATGAGCCGGGTCCTTTTAACCGAAATCAATGCGATTTCTGAACCGGAGAAAAAGCCGTTTACGAAAATCAATCCCAGAATGATTAAGAGATCGGTGAGTATTAGTTCCATTGTTGTCGCGCGACAGGGTGCTTGAGGGTCCGTGGGTCGGCTGGTGTTATGAAATGCCTCGGCTCAGGTATTGGGGTGTCCATTCCGGGAACAGAGCCACGAATGTAAAGCCGTATTATCATATTAATAATATATTGTATACCAATAGAACGACCGCGATCGATGATCCAGTACTTTTTTAGCCGACTGTGCCGGATAGGCCGGGCCGCCGGCGGTGGCGACGGATTCACACAGGTATGTGGCGTTTAGTTGGTAAATAATGGCAGACTGGTTGCCACCCTTGCGAAATCACGTCCATGGGATTTGGAGTCGTTGGGACCCGCGCAGCGGGATTCAGGAGGCGATCGATGGCCTGGCAGTGACAGGAAAAATGATTCATATCAAGAACAAGACCGAAATTCAGAAAATGCGTGATGCCGGCCGTTTGGCGGCGGAGGTGCTGCATGAGACCGGACAGCGGGTGGCCGCCGGAGTCAGCACCCTGGAATTGAACAACTTTGCCCATAAGTTCACGCTCAGTCGGGGGGCTCGCAGCGCGCCTTTGAATTACCGGGGCTTTCCCAGGAGCATCTGCACTTCCATCAACAATGTGGTCTGCCATGGAATTCCGGATAAGAATGACGTGCTCAAGCCGGGCGATATTCTGAATATTGACATTACCGTTATATTGAACGGTTTTCATGGAGATACTTCCCGGATGTTTGTAATCGAGCCCATTCCCGAGCAGGCGCGCCGGTTGATCCAGGACACGGAAAAATCCATGTTCGTGGGGATTGAAACCATTCAGCCTGATGGGCGTATTTCGGATATCGGAGCCGCCATTGACGATTTTTTGTCCCCCCGGGGGTATGGCATCGTCAGAGATTTAACGGGGCATGGCATCGGACGCAATTTTCATGAAGATCCCTCGGTGCCCCATTACCGGCAGAGTATGATTACCGAGCGCATGCGTCCCGGAATGACATTTACAGTAGAACCGATGGTCAATACGGGTACCTTCGAGGTGTATACCAGTCAGGAAGACGGCTGGACGGTATTTACGAAAGACGGGTCTTTATCGGCGCAGTTCGAGCATACCTGCCTGGTGACCGATCATGGTTATGAGATCCTGACCGTCATGGAATAAGGGCGATTTGTTAACCGACATTCTTACAATGCAATGAGAGTCTGCGGAGGACATACGAACAGGTACAGGAAGCGGGGGGCCCTGCTGCTCCAGCGTACGCTTCTGGCTATCCTGCCCATCCTTATAAGCGCGTGCTCATCCGCCTCTCTGGTGGAAAGCACCACGCTGGCTCGCAAGGACCTGCCGGAATACAACGTGGTTTTGTATTACCCCCGGGATTGGTCGGTCAGTCGGGGCGATTTTTTTCACTTCACCGCCGAAACCAACCTGGATGACGATCAGAAGGTCGTATTTCATTATCGCGGACTGGAAAAGGTGAAGAAGGACCGCGATAGCAAGCGCCAGTATGCCCGGGGCTGGTATGCGGCCATTCAACTCAGTTATCGCAACTGGACTTATATCAGCCAGACCAGCGATGATGACGATTCGGAAGGAACATTTCGCTTTGAAGGTACCTATTTAAAAGAAGGTGTTCTGCTCAGAAAACTGGGCGTACTGCGATTCCGGGGCAATCATGTTCACGCCTTTTATTATACGGCTCCGGATCAGGAATTTGAAGCCTATCGCCCTTTATTCGAGAAACTTGACTCGATGCATCGGTATTCCATGGATGAAGCCGGCACCTGAGGTTGATTTGTTTTGTCCAATTGCTCGGCCGTTAATATGTTGCACACATATTTCCCATGATCAGAATGTCTCCATCGGATGCGTCGCGCGGAGGAACACACAGGAGTGGTAGAGCATGACCATTAACATCGTCGGAATTGTGCTCGGTTTCTTTTTGGCCTGCTGGGGGCTTTTTCATCAGCTCATTGTGGGCGGGGCGGCCACAATGTTTAAGGACATTTCCGAAAACGAAGCCCGATTATTTGTCATGAGCTGGGTCGCCCAGGGGGGCTTTATGACCTTCGCCGGACTGGCGCCGGCCGTCATGTTGCTGCTGCACGGTCCCTATACCGAAGGAGTACAGACCATCTGCATTCTCAGTGGCATTGCTCTGGTTCTGTTGAGCGTCCATGTTTTCGCCACGGGATTCAAATCACATCTCAAACCCATCCGCATCGGCGCCGTGCTGGAGCTCACGTACGGTATTTATTTACTGGGCTACGTTTTATATCTTTCTTTTTAACTCGCCCGGTTTGCGCGTTGTCAAAACAGATTTCGGGCCACAGGGTTTCCGCCGTTGACACGGAACCTCCGTGTTCCGGGTCAACGTAGTTCCCCTCCATGGAAACTGACGTAAACCCTGTGGCCCGAAATCAACAATAGCGAGCGAAAAACTACAACCTGCGCGCAAAGGGTCTCGCTAAGAATGGGCGTTGGCGATATAGGTGCTTTAGCGTGTCAATCCGCCTTAACCATAGAAAGAAATACTTAACAGGGCATGTAATTTATATGGAAGAAATGTGAAGAAAACGAAGGTTTCAAAATAATCGAATCGAGATGGCAATATATTTGCAGCGAACTTATTACAGGCTCATAGTCGGGCTGAAATGGAGGTTTGATATCTTCAAT
>JAGRMX010000311.1 GCA_020441025.1 Leptospiraceae bacterium | reverse complement strand
CAATGACAATCGAAGCCGGAGCGGAAAGCAACGAAGCGATCAATAAATGTCCGAGCGCGCCGGGACCGGCGGTTTCCAGGGCATACTCACCTTCGAAAAGCGGCGCGATGGTATAAGCGTAAATCACCATCATCGTGCCGGCAATGGTGGCCATACCCGCCGTCATAATCACAAATAACTCACTGCGATTCAGCCGGTTCATATACGGCTTGATAAACAGGGGCGCTTCGACCATGCCGACGAATATGTTCGCCGCCGAACCCAATCCTTCCGCGCCGCCGATACCGAGGCTTTTGCGCAATATAAACGCGAAGCCGCGTACAATGTACGGTAAAACTTTCCAGTAAAACAATAGCGATGTGAGCGCGCTCACAACCATCACCAGCGGCAATGCCCTAAAAGCCAGTATGAATGTACTGCCCGGATTACCGGTTATGTTTTCGAAGGGCAGTTGGCCTCCGCCCAGGTAGCCGAATATAAAAGAGGTTCCGGCCATGGTTGCCCGGTCCAGGGCCTGTACCACCTCGTTCAACAGCGCGATTTTAGCCGCAATGGGGGGAAACTTTATCAGTACAATCGCCAGCGTGAACTGCATCACCAGTCCGCCGAACAGCACGCGCCAGTTAATTGTGCCGCGTTTCTCGCTTACCACCCAGGCGATGCCACAAAATACCAGTATTCCCAGAATGCCCTGCATGCTTTAACCTCTTTGCTTTCACTCACGAACAGTACGTGAACTCCCATGATATCGTACGTGAGCTCCACCACATGGCCGGTGCAGGAGTTCCTGCGTCGTACGTGAACTCCGTGGTCGGCGCTGGAACTCCATTATGTCATGCGTGAACTCCACGGATGCGTACGTGAACTCCACCGGCTCGGCACGTGTGGCGTGCAAAATCCCGGTGGAACCTGGATTTTTCCAGTAGATTTTTCATCCGTGTCCGGGAGATTGAAGTATGTCCGAGATCAAACGCATCATTTTATATAAACACGGCATGGGCTATTTTGAGCGCCTGTCCCGGGTCAGTGGAAACCAGAGCATAGAATTGGAATTTAAAAAAGGCGATATGAACGACGTACTCAAATCGCTTTCGGTGCTGGATCTGGATGGCGGCGTCATTGCCAGCATTTCCTGCGACGCGATTCGATCGGTCAGCGAAGAATTGGACGAGATCGCGTTGGATCTGCCCACGGAGGATGTGCTTTCCGGTTTGCTGGGCGCATTGCGTGGCATTCGTCTGCGTATAACACCGGCCGGGCAGTCTAACCCGGTAGAAGGCGAGATCATCGGCCTCGAAACAAAGCCGGTAGCGGCGGGCGATGGACAGGTCGATCAAAAACGGTTGGTGTTGCTGTGTACCGACGGTGGTCTGCGTAATTTCGATTTATTCGAGCTCAATGACATCACCATTCTGGATGAGAAACCCCGCAGAGACGTCTCTAAATTGCTGGATACCCTGCAATACTGGAAGCAGAAAGATTTAAAGAAGCTGACGGTGTTCACGCACGGTGATGGTGAACGGCGCGTTCAATTCAATTATACCGTCCCGGTGCCGGTCTGGAAAACATCGTATCGGGTATTGCTGCGCAAAGATAATGAACCGCTCTTACAGGGTTGGGCGCATGTGGACAATACCGGTCAGGAAGACTGGGACGGCGTATCGTTATCGTTGGTGGCCGGTTTGCCGGTGTCTTTTATTCATGACCTATATTCGCCGCGCCGCCGTCGTCGTCCGATTATCGAAGTGGAAGAGGACGCCGCCTATGGCGCACCCATTGTACAGCAGGGTATCGCGTCCGGAGAGGAGATCGATGCCTTACTGAGCGGTGGCCTGAATGAAGCCGATGAACTAAACGCACCCACACCGCCGCCCGCTGCGTCATCACGCGGTCCGCGTTTGCGTAAGGCAAAGGCCATGGCGCCGCCCGAAGCTGAAATTGCGGATCTTAAACTGGAGTCATTGGATGACGCCTTTGCCCAATCGGCCGAAGTGGCCCGGCACAAAATTGAAATGGCCGATCTATATGTGTACGCCATTGAACATCCCGTTACCGTGCGGCGGGGCCAATCGGCTTTAGTTCCCATTTTATCTACCGGGTTCGGGGGACGTCAGGTTGCGTTGTACAATCAGAATATTCGCGTCAATAATCCCATGACCGCGCTTGAGTTTGAGAATACCACCGGACTGGTGTTGGAAGGCGGTCCGATCACCGTATACCAGGCGGGCGAGTATCTCGGTGAAGCAATGCTGGATACCTTAAAAGAAGGTCAGAAGAGCTTATTGCCCTTTGCCGTGGAATTAGGCTGTCGGGTTACCATCGACCATAAGTCCCGTAAACGCGGCGTGTTTCGATGTGAAATTAAAAATGGAGTCATTCATTTCAAATCGCGTCTGGAAAAGAACACCATCTATATTTTTAACAATCAAGGCGGTCGCAAAGAACTGGATATGTATCTGGACCATCCGTTCGAATCGGGCTGGGATATGGCGCAGAGTATGCCCGAACCGGTTGAGAAAACCGAGGACTATTATCGTTATCGCTTCTCGGTAGCCGCCGGAGATGTTCATAAGTTCGAGGCGATTGAGTACGGCGAGTCCACACAATCCGTGCAGATAGTGCAGTTGACCGACCAGAAATTGCTGCATTACATTTCCATGGACTATCTCAATAAAGAAGTGGCCCACAAACTGAAAGATTTCATGGCCCTGAAACATGAATTGGAAGATGTCGTGCGGGAGCTGGAATCGATTGAAAAAGATATCAAAAAGATTTTTGAAAATCAAACACGCATTCGGGAGAACTTAAAGGCTCTGGGCGATCGACCGGAGGAACGTGAACTGCGAACTCGCTATCTGGATCAGTGGAAACAGGATGAGAATAAGCTCAAAGAACGCGAAGACCGGGCCCGCACTCAGGAGGAAGAGAAAAAGATTCTACAGACAAAGCGCAACGCATTGTTGAACGACATATCCTATGCTGCCGATTTTTCGGAATGACGCCTCGCGATCCATTGTAGGCTGATAGAACGGATCAGGCCGGGAAGTGAACCGTTGCTAAAATACCGCTTCTGATCGCCCGATGTGATTACAAAAAGATTCATTAAGCCCGGCCGGTCATTGCATGAATCAATGGTGAGCAGCGGTCGGCAAATAGCCCTGAAACTCTTTTTTCATTTCGTAAATCACTTCCGCGTCTTTAATTAAACGGCGCAGTACTTCGGGACGGATGGCCTGTTTGGGATCGTCACCGATTCCTTTCGGAGGATTGGTGTGGCATTCTATGCACAGGCCGTCGGCGCCATAGGCAATGGCCGCCAGTGCCGCATGCGGAACATAATCGGCCTTGCCCACGCTGTGAGAAGGATCGACCACCACGGGTGCCCAGGTACGCTGTTTGATGAGCGGCGTAATGCTTTCGTCCGGATTATTGCGAAATCCTTCGGGCCCGGGCGCGGTTCCGCGCGGACACATCAAAACATTCGCGTTGCCACCGGCGACAATGTATTCGGCGGCGCAAATGAATTCGCTGATCGGTCCCATATGCATACTGCGCTTGAGCAGAACCAGGGTATTCTTATCGGCGGTCAGTTCGCCGATTTTTCTGAGTAGAGAATAATTCAACGCGTTACGGGTTCCAATCTGCAGCATGTCGGCACCGCTTTCTACGGCCATTTGCAGTTGGTCTTCATCCATTACTTCCGCATTCACCGGCAAACCGGTTGCTTCCCGGGCGCGCAGGAGAGTCTCCAGGGCTTTCGCATCGCCCTGATAAGAATGGGGGCTGGTGCGCGGTTTCCATACGCCACCGCGCAGTACGTGCGCTCCGGCTTCTTTGATGGCATGGGCGGTTTCGATAAACAATTCCGGATTACGCGGATCGATGGTGCAATGTCCGGCCACAATCAGGAGATCCTGCCCCAGAATGCGATTGTTAATACGAATTTTATTCTTGGCCAGTTCGGATTGAATATCCATCAGCTTATAGGGCGATTGCATGGTATCGACCCGGTCGATATACGGCAAACCTTCGATCCGATTGATCATCAGTTCATGGCGCTCGTCACCGCGAATGGCATAGATGGTGCGGGTTTCGCCGGCGATGGGTGTGGCGCTACAATCGAATTCCGAGAGTATTTCCAGAACTTCCGCAAATTGTGCTTCGGTCAATGCAGGCGCTTTAGGCAAAATCATAAATAACTCCTTTCTATGTTCGCCGGGGTCGGTAGTACAAATAATGGATCGTGTCCGGGTTGGGCTTCGTTACATCATCGGCCAGTGTTGCCAACCTTGTGAGCCCGGGATTAGCCGCAACTCTTTCCCGACCATAGCGGGTAGTGCGTCCGTCTGTTTTGAATATATTCGATGTCAATGTACTCAAACCATTGAATGGCAGCAAGTCGACGCATGTTAAAATCATGTTTTGGGCGAATGACTTTTGTTAAATTTCGCCAGTGTTGAACGCAATATAATGCCTTCCGGTCCGGTAATCCGTCCTGACAGATCGACCCGGGATTCTAAGAATCGCGCCAGTTGTGATCGGCGTACATTCGTGC
>JAGRMX010000310.1 GCA_020441025.1 Leptospiraceae bacterium | reverse complement strand
AATGTAGGAAAGCGATCCGTCCGCTTTGTAACCCACCAGATGTTGCAACGGCGAAACCAGGATGCGTTCGGCGGCATATACGGATCGGCCACCGTCGGCCTCAAAGCCACGGGCGGTAAATAGCACGGAGTACGTGGCCCGACCGAATCGATCGACACCCGCATCGAATTCACCATGACCGTTTTCATCGGTAACGATACTTTCCAGCGGTTCCTCATAGCCGCGTTCCGCCTGGGCCGGATCAAAAAAAGTGTAATCGGTATAGCCTGGAAAATAAAACTGCCCCGGGGTCAATCGAATGGTGGCGCTGACCCGATGATTGGCGGCCGGAGCGCCGAATAGATACGCGAGATCGACGCGTGTTTTCAGATTCTCGGGACTTACCCAACCGCGGGTATCCGGTTTAGAAAACGAGACCCGCAACCGCATACGATCGGGCAGAAACTCCTCAACCTGCACTTCCGTAGAGCCCAATCGATTGTCCCGGTTTTCATCTTTAATAGTGTACAGCGCAATGCCATATGCGCCGGTAAGACTGTCTGCCCGGGTCTGATACTGAAACTCCTGAAAGCCGTCACCGGATAGACGCAGTTTTTGCGAATGTATTTCCAGTCCGCGCGGGTCGGTAACCACCAGTTCAACGGGAACGCCGACCAATATAGAGCGCCAGTGTGCTTCCCGTACAATGCTTGCCAGACGAATCTCTTCCCCGGGCCGATAGATACCCCGATCGGAAAACAGAAAGGCGTTTAAAGTGCCCGCTTGATCCTGGCCGACCAATCCATCCACATCGAATCGCGAAAAGCCCAATTGGCGATCATAACGATTGAATGGCATGAATGAAATGTCATTCCCGTATTGTAAGACATACGCCACCGGTTGCTGTTCGCGTTGAAAATCCTTCAGCACCGGAATGCGCGCCTTTCCACTGCCATCGGTTACCGCACGAGTGAGCGCCAGGCCGTTGCGTCCCAATATACGCACTTCAACTCCGGCCACAGGGACGCCATAGCGGATGGATTGTACGAATACATCGCGCGTGCCATCCACCGCTTCTTTAACCACAAAACCGAGATCGGTAACCAGAATGAAACGTCGATCGCTGACATCGGTGGCGGTTTCTTTTTCGGAATCCCATTCTCGCACAGTCAGAAAGAACAATCCCGTGCGCCCGATTTGATTGACATAGCGTTGGAAATCTACCGCGAAGTATTGCATCTCGCCCGGATCTTTCTTTTGCAAGTAACGGACCTCGCGAAACCGTTCACTGATATCGCGTGAATTGAAATGACCGTAAAAAGCCACATTCTGAAATTCGCCATCCGATTGGCTGACCAGATGATTGATATCGTCCGGTAGAACACGCTCGACGGAAATTTCCACCGCACCAAGGTCGTGCGCCGCAACCGTAAGCTTTTTCTCACCGCTCAGACTGAGCACCGAACCTTCGTGCATGATAAACAGGTTCGAGGGAAATTCCGGAACTGTAAAAATACCGGAATAGCTTTTTGCAAGGCGATAGCCGGTTTCCGACGGGGCGCCTTCCGGAATGTGTATGTACAATCGGCGTCCGGCGGGAGCATGCAAACGATAGCTGAGCTGATCGGTAGCATAATTATCCTGAGCCACCGGCTCCAGTGTGATTTTTTCGGATTGAGAAAGAATATAATCATCCATCTCATCCAACGACCAGTCATGTTCCGGCAACTCGGGTTGCCCCGCATAAGCCGGTCGATCCAACGGCAATACATAGGCTTCAATTGCACCGGTAAAGCTCACCGGACGCGCGGCACCCCGAGCTTTAAAAACCAGCACACGTTCCGGTTGTTTCAATCGATTCTCTACGATGCCGGTTTCGACACTTTCCATTTGAAAGTAATCGTCGCGCCCGGGGATATTCAACTCGGACACCACCGAATTACGCAGCTTGAAATCCGATTCAAAGGCGGTATCCAGACCGGCGTCGAGGGACAGGGTGCATTCCCGATTTTCATCCGGAATCGGAATGATTTCGGAACGAACCAGAATTGCGTTTTCATTGTTCTTAAAAAACAGCTCGATGGGAACGACATCATTGAAACCGCATTGCAGTTCGATGAATCTCCTTGCATTCACCTCGTTTATGGCGTGGGAGAAATGTATGGTAGCTGTGATGCGCTTTTCATCCGGATTTACCGGATCAATATAATACTGTAGTTCGTCAATTTGCGCATAAAAGCGCGGGCCATCGAATGTAATGGTATCCTCGGCCAACTCCATGTCCGGGCGGATTACACTTTCATCCAGCGAAACGGTGAACTCCTGATCCAGAGGCCAGGGTTGGTCCGGACGAAAAACCAGCGTAGAATCCCCCTGCCAGAACCACACTCCGGGTAAAGACGGCTCCAGTTGAATTCCTTCGCGAACATAATCGCCCGCGCGTTCTATGGGCGCAACGCTGGCATAAGAATCGTCTTCCGCCCGGAATTGCAGTCGCAATGTATCCGGTCCGCGTGCGGCTGCATGTCCCGATTCAGCAGGTGAACTTACCGACACATACGTTTCCCGGGTATCCGGCAACCAGCTTACGACCAATCCCACCAGAAAGCCGAATGCCAGCAGCACCACCGTACTGAATACAATCGATTGTTGCCGGCGGTACAAAAACTCTTCCAGTTGATTTACCAGCGGTCGCAAATCGCGCTGCATGATTACCAGTTCGTCTTGCAGGCGGGCCCGCACGGCATGCCACCACCGGGGCGCTCGATATTCAAATCGCCCGAATATCCGGCGAATGAATCGCAGTGATGTTCGCACCGGCCAGAATACGATGCGTCCCACAGTTTTGGTAAGCCGCCAGAAGAATCGGATTATTAAATGAATGTAATAGTATGTAATCTCGGCATACGCAACGGTCGTCGATCGGATTTGACAGTAAACGGGATGTTGGAAAAAAGCTCGCAGATTATTCTGTGCGGAGTGGATCAGCGATTGGATTCGAGTATTCATCTACACTTGCGCGTAACGCAAGCGACGGAGACAGCAAGTATTTTTGAAAACTAACCGGAAAATATATTCGATCACCGGCGAAAGCCGCCCTCAGGTACGGAGTCGATAGAAAACATAGGGAGCAATACCTGTCCAGATGAGCACCAACAGCCACACCCGACCGGCCAGCAGGTTATAATCGTGAAATAATTTATGCCAGGAATGTCCGATGGCATAATGGCCGAATAAGAATTCAAAAGCAATGGTCATACAAACCCATGCCGCACCAATCAGCAGGGCCAGTTTTGCGGAAGGCAAAGGCCATATTCTACCCAACACCCGGATATACAGGCCGAATATAAATAGCGCGCTTAAGGTGGATAGCTGATGGGCGGTCAGCTCCGAGATAAGCGGCCCATAAAGCTCTACCCGTAATGTTCCATTGATTATGGCCAGAATCACCATACCGAACCAGGCCAGAATGTACTTCAGGAATATGGGAATTCGAACGGCACTCATAATCAATCGCTGTAGAGGTTCGGGAACAATCCGGAAATTCGCACCACCGGATATCCGGTAAACCGGATTTGACATATCAATAAGAGTTTCAGGCTGGAAATGGAAGATTGAGGGAGATGGCGGGATAAAGAGTCGATCCAAATCAGATAAATCGACCGCTGGCAGATAGAATAGCAGGGCCTGCCGGGGGACCGAGTCCCCCGGTCGGGGAAAACCCGACCGGCTTACAGCTGGCTCAGCCGGATCAGGTTATCCCTGGTCAGATCACTTAAGTTTCCGGAGAAGTCTTTTCCATCACGAACCACTTCTCCATCGAAGGCTTCCAGTAAGTACTGGTCAAAGCTCTTCTCGCGGTTGACCGCGCGGTCTTCCATACCCCGGCCCGGCAAGCCTTCTCGCTTGCGGCGATGAAATACGGGATTGTCCATTTTTCTAACGATCATGGGCATTACCTCATCAAATTATTTGACGGAAATCCGGCCCCAAAGTTTATGTCGCATTGCGATTTTTTTTCCACACTTTGAGCACCGGTTTTCCCGTCAATATCAATCAAACTGTTAGAACTATATATTTCTACTACATGTTTGTCAAGCACAAAATATTTGTTACGCATACATTTTTGTGCCCTTTTTGTATGCTTTGTGCTCCCGCCCTGTCTTTTCATTAGCTCTAACAACAAAACCAATATAACACAGGGGTGTGACATAATTGCGATTTCCGACGGCGACCCATGATAGAATCCGGAAAAAAATTTATCCCGCCGATATTATTCAGTAAGCATCTCAGCGATGCTTCCATGTAATTCAGAGAATAGTTCTAAGCTGAGCCGGCCGCAGATTCATATCTGTCGGAACTCCGCAGGCGAACTATGGGCGGAATCATGAAATCGGACTTATCCAAAATAGCGGCATCCCTGTTCCCTGCCACGAGCAGAATTGGCAGGCACCCGGGAAGGAAATCCGTACCGCCGGCACCCATCTGGCTGGTGGGAGTCGCCTTGCTGCTGCTCTGGGTGGCAAATCCGGCATATTCCCGGGAGGAAAATGTCGAAGTTCCGACAGAAAACAGTCAGGG
>JAGRMX010000030.1 GCA_020441025.1 Leptospiraceae bacterium | reverse complement strand
GGTATGCGTATCAGTGAAGCACTCAGCCTGCAGGCTGCGGATGTAATGCCCGGCGGCAAAATGGCCGATCGAGTAAAGATCACCGGCAAAGGCGATAAAGAACGCATTGTGTTCATCGGCCAACCGGCGCGCGAGGCGCTGAAAGCATACCTGGCCAGTCGCAAAAAAATACATCGAGCGGAGCTGCCGTCGGCGCTGTTTTTAAGCGCGCGCGGTACGGTTTTGACCGACCGGGGAGCGCGCTACATTCTCAAGCAAATGCAACGCCGGTTGGGGTTGAATCGCAGTCTGTATCCGCACCGATTTCGCCATTCCTTCGCCACCGATCTATTGAATGCGGGAGCCGACATTCGTGCAGTACAGGAGCTCCTGGGTCATAGCAACTTAACCACCACACAGATTTATACGGCCGTTTCCAGGGATCGATTGCGGGACATTCATCGTGAATGTCATCCCCATGCGCGCAAACCGTCATCAGGCCAATAAGGACTGTACTTTGTGCAGAACTTCCCGGGGGGAAAATGGCTTGGTAATGAATTCCGTAGCTCCCAGTTCGGCAGCCTGTTGCCGATCCGTTTCCTGTTCGGCCGCAGTTAGAAAAATCAAACGGCAATCCTCCAGACCGCCGAATTCCTGAATTTCCCGGGCGGCATCAAAACCAGATTTGATCGGCATCATGACGTCCATCAGAATCAGGTCCGGTTTTAAACTGCGCGCTTTGGCTACGCCGTTTTCCCCGTTGCTGGCCACATAAGTGTCAAAGCCGTTGCGGGCGAGAACATCATTCAGTATGCGTGCGATGTGGGGTTGGTCCTCTACAATCAGAATCTTTTTCATCGACCCGGGCCCTGTGGCGAGACATCTCATAGTTATGAGATCAGTTCTTAGCACAACATCACCGGAAAACGGTCAATCATTATCAAATTGATGCCCCGGAAAAACACTGTATCTCCTTCTGCCGGTGCTGGAACGTGGCCATGAGCCGTACCGTGCGGCCTGAAAGCATTATTCAACCGTATGCAATCCGCGAAATTTCGTTCCACGACCATACTGGCCGTCCAGAAGAATGGAAAAACAGCCATGGCCGGCGATGGCCAGGTCAGTCTGGGCAACACCGTTATGAAAGGCGGCGCCCGCAAAATTCGTAAAGTCTCGAATCGGAATATTGTGGCCGGTTTTGCCGGATCGGCGGCGGACGCCTTCACCCTGTTTGAACTTTTTGAAAAAAAAGTAGAGCAATACCAGGGCAATCTCAGCCGATCGGCTGTGGAACTGGCCCGGGAATGGCGCACCGATCGTATGCTTCGGCGCCTGGAAGCCATGTTGATAGTGGCGGATATCTCCGAAATGTTTTTAATTTCCGGTACGGGCGATGTGATCGCACCGGATGACGGCATCATGGCCATCGGTTCGGGCGGCAACTACGCCCTGGCAGCCGCCCGGGCCCTCAATACCTATACGGATCTTTCCGCCCGGGAAGTGGCGGAAAAAGCCATGCACATAGCGGCGGATATCTGCGTATTTACGAATGACAACATTATAATTGAAGAAATCTCTTCTTAGATTGCAGATACCTTAATTACAGACACCTCCAGTTCTATGAATCTTACAGACCCTGAAAACACCTCCGAGCAGGCGCTCATTGATATGGATGAATTGACTCCCCGTCAAATTGTGGCCGAGCTGGATAAATACATTGTCGGCCAGAAAGACGCCAAAAAAGCGGTGGCCATCGCCATTCGCAATCGGGTTCGACGCCGCCTGTTGCCTACCGAGCTACAGGAAGAAATCCATCCCAAAAACATCATCATGATCGGCCCCACCGGTTGCGGCAAAACCGAAATTGCCCGCCGTCTATCGCGACTCACGGGAGCGCCTTTCGTAAAAGTGGAAGCTACGAAGTATACCGAAGTCGGTTATGTAGGTCGCGACGTAGAATCCATGGTGCGCGATCTGGTGGCCACCGCCATCAACATGGTCCGCAAGGAGTTCCGCCAACAGGTGCAAGCCCAGGCGGAGAAAAACACACGCGAACGATTACTGGATTTATTGATGCCATCCAGTCACACCGACAAGGGCGAAGCGACCGCACGAGGTGCGGATTTATTTCAAACCCTGGCGCAGGGCATGTCCGCCACCGGTTCCCAGGCTCAGAAAGGAATGGAGGCGGCGACCGCCCAGAGTCAGGAACAATCGAGTGAGCAGGAACGCCGCAATCGCGCTCGTGAGATGCTGGCCCGCAAACTGGACGCCGGGGAGCTGGAAGATCGCGAAGTTGAAATCGAAACTCAGAGCCAATCCATGCCCATGGTGCAGGTAATGACCGGCGGACCCGGCCTGGAAGACCTGGACATGAACATTCAAAACATGCTGGGCGATTTGATGCCGAAGAAACAAAAACGGCGGCGGGTCAGCATTGCAGAAGCGCGTAAAATAATATTAAACGAAGAAATTGAACGCTTAATCGATCCGGACAAAGTGCAAACCGAAGCGATTCGACGCACGGAACAGATGGGTATTATTTTTATCGACGAGCTCGATAAGATTTGCGGCAAGCAGAGCGGTGGAGCCAGCGGTCCGGACGTATCCCGCGAAGGAGTGCAACGCGACATGCTTCCGATCGTAGAAGGCGCCACCATAAACACCCGCCACGGCCCGGTGAAGACCGACCACATTCTGTTCATTGCGGCCGGCGCGTTTCACATGTCCAAACCGTCCGATTTGATTCCGGAATTACAGGGCCGCTTCCCCATTCGGGTAGAGCTGGAAAAACTAACCGAGTCCGACTTCCGGTTAATTCTGACCGGGCCGCGGAATTCACTCACAACCCAGGCCATCGAACTGATGCGTACCGAGGGATTGGAACTGGTGTTCAACGACGATGCGATTGATGAAATGGCCCGTTTTGCGTTCCAGGTAAATGAGGAAACGGAAAACATCGGCGCTCGACGGTTACACACCATTATGGAACGATTGCTGGAAGATATCTCCTTCGAGGCGCCCGAATATCCGGAAGAGAAACGCCGGGTGGACATCAATCGGGAATTTGTGCTGGAACGTCTACAATCGATTGTGGAAAATAGCGATCTCAGTCGCTATATTCTCTAACAGGCCGCCGAAAAGCGGGTCAGAAGCGGTACAATAACTTTGAGTGAGTCTAAAGAAAAGCACGATTTATCGGACGGCATCCTGGAGTCCGGCCCCACTTCGGTAAAACCCGACACTAACGGCGAGCGCAGAGCTGAGAATGCAAACATCGGTCCGTCCGGCAGCGAGCCGAATTCGGCCCCGGAATCCTTTCCGCCCGTATATCGAGCGGACTTTCGCAATTATCCGCCCGGAGGCCATCTGGGTGGCGAAGATATCTCTCCGGAACGTCTGTTTCACTTCCTGGAGAAATGGGCCGAAAAACTCACGCCCGAACCGCAACCCAGCGCTCCTGTTCCGTCCAGTCCGGACAGCGGACCTTCCCTGGTTTTAATTTTCCTGAAAATCCTGCCTGTAATCTGCGGCGTGGGTTTCATCGCATCGCTCTTCTGGGATTTTCAGGGCGCCCTGTACTTTCCGTGGAGCACCGAACCTATTGATATATCGGGCTTATTGCGTATGATTACCGTTACCGGCCTGGTGGGTTTCGGCACCAACTGGCTGGCCATCAAGATGCTGTTCTATCCCCGGCAGAAGCGACCGATCCTGGGACAGGGACTGATTCCGTCGCGAAAGGATCGTATTGTATTAAAACTGGGCGAACAAATCAGCAAGGAAATCATCAATTCCGAATTGATCCTGGAGCAAATTCGCAAAAGCGGATTGATTTCCAGACACCGGGAACGATTGACCGATTCGCTGCGGGGCGTCATTGATCATCCCGAATTCAGAACGGATATTATAGAAGTTTCCAAACATTATATCAATCAATTCTTACGCTCACGCCAATTTCAGGATCGCGTCAAAGATTTCGTAAAAGGAATCGATTTCGAAAACGTCGGCGTGCTGGAAGGCGGTATCCTGAAAGTCTATAAGATGCTGACGGGAGACGAAGACATCTCCAAACGATTACAGGAAGTCATTGAGAATCTGACCTTCCGTATGGAGAAATACGATAACAAGCTGATCGAATATTTACAGAGCATCCCCGACGCTCTGGAAGAACAGAGCGACGCGGTGGAAAATTTTGCGCTGAATGCCATCGTATTTCTGGTCGAACAGGTCAACGTGCAGAATGTTATTGTAGATAATTTACAAAGATTTGATGAGGCCCGCCTGGAACGATTGCTCTGGAGATCTACATCCGATCAACTGCAATACATTCAATATCTGGGGTGCCTGCTCGGTCTGATCGGCGGTTTATTTATCTGGCTGCCGCTGGAGTCGATTGTAGTTACCGGAGTACTGGGTCTATTGGTATGGGGCCTGGATGTACTGCTTATGAAAACGGCGAGTTCAAAAAAGCAGAGCAAATCGTCATCGGACTGAACATCGATTCCGCATTGCGCTCCCTGATTTTTCACGGCCATGTACACTCACAAAGAACTTCAGCAACAATTATTACGCTTCCTGGAAGTGCACAACAAAACCCGCATTCTGGAATCGAACGCCGGCATGCTACGCATGCACATTGCGCTGGCAAAAAATAATCATAACAAAACCATCAAGGATAAGATCATCAATTTTCTACTTGCTCGCGTTGAAGAGCGTCTGCTCAAAGACGTGCCGCCTACCGAGGAAGATTTGATCATCGCCAATTTTTGCATTCAGGAAGTCGGCGCGTACTACCAGAACAGTCTGAAACCGTAGCATTTATTCGGAAGACATAGCGTTGCTTCTGCCGGAAAGCCGCAACTTCACAACATTGTCGATTGCTATCGATTCAGCTTTTTCTCCGAATAGCTCCGGCATCCGGACTGGATTATGTCGTAAAACAAGGTTTATGCCACCTTATGTCTCTTTAATGAATCTTTTTTTATTATGTCGTGTGAAAGTGGTGAGAGAGTATTATGTCGTGTGAGCATATACAGGCAGCATTATGTCTCATTCCTTACTCTATGACGGGATTATGTCTCATATTCTGAAGCATGGCAGATTATGTCGCATTGCCATATTCCGGCCCGGTTTTCAGAACAATGCAGGGATCTCTTTATCTAATATTATTGATCGGGCGAAATGGTCAGGGATGATGCTATGCAATACTACCGAAATAGAACCCGGCTTCTGGGCCTCGCGATGTTTATTTAAATTATCGTGTGTAGTTGCAGGTTATCCGGCAGCCGGGTCGCTTCGCTGAATGTCCAGGGACAATTTGGCGCAAACAAGAATCCACCGGCCGAAATGACGGTAATACTGCCCGGCTCCTACGGTCCTGGTGCCGGTGATGCGGTTTGGTGGGGTCCAAAGAATCTGGATCGTGAAGACGGCAGTTTCAAAGACGGGTCAAAGCAGCTTAACGATGGAGAGTAAAGTGCCACAATTCAGCCCGATGAAATCATTTAAATAACTATAAAATTCTTACGGTTTCAATGTTGGAGTAAACGATCCCAAATTTTGTTCTGTATGAAATAAAAAACTGATATTGGCCCGGTGGTAATTTATTCACGCCTTCTGGTCGGGCAGACTCAAACCAATAATGAAAATCTTCGATTGTTTCAATTGTTCCCCCCGGTTCTACAGGTAGTCCACCGGCCGAACGAATTAAATCATATCCGGATACATCACCGTTTTGCTGGCGCACTGTGACGGATATGAGCTCAAATGATACACTTTCACCCGATTTATTCTTAAAGGTGACATTGCATTTAAATGGCCCATTCTGATCTGCATAATTTTCGGGGGCATCAAGAATCACCTCGACTTCGTCAGGTGATTCGGGTGTGGAATTGTCAATATTTCTATAGTCCAGATCATGGTATCCGGGTTTCGTTTCTGGCATGTCATCTCCAGTGCAAAAAATAAAGAAAAAGCATAAAACAAAAACAAAAAACAAGCGCATTATCGACCGCCCCTCTGGAGAAATTTCTCATATTCCTGGTGGTAGTAAATCCATTCTTGCATGAAAATATTCTGATGTGCTGGAGGCCAATGCATATTCTGTTGAATCTGATCTTGAAATCCATATAATATATTGTTGGCGAATCTCTGGGCTTCTTCCGGAGAGCTTGCTACAATGCGATTTATACTGCGCTCAATATGGGGCTTTGCGTTCTCAATTTCGCGGTCCATTTGAGCCTGGTGCAGCCTTTCATGGTAGATGGTCCCATCGCGCGTTGCGAATCGGGGATCAATGTCACGCAGAGTATAATTGCCGTCCGGGCGATAGTACTTCCGAAAATCTGAAATATCACTGAATTCAATATCAGTGTTTACCACGACCTGTGTTGTGACTTCAAAAGTTTTCATTTCTACTCTGTACGTGCCGTCAGGATTGCTTTTGATTTCATATTGCCAATCATAGTCCGGCCTTGTTGTGCCGAACAGACGGGCCCCATACTGATTGCGGGGTAAGCTTTCATAGCTGATAGTCAGTATTTTATTATGCGTGTACTCACCGGCATTGTGAACGAGTATTCCGCTTTCTGTAACGATATAATTATGGCGCCCTTCGACTTCAAGATTATAGACTTCAATGGGGTCGTCGTATTTTCTAACCGTTATATTGATTAATTTGAGGGGTCCATTTCTGGTTCTGGAATAATCGCCAATTCGCAGATTTTTTACAGGCACCCAGCCTTTTCCTTCTATGTAAAATGGGTGTTCGGAGGTGGTTTCAACAGACTGCCCGTTTTCATATTCAAGCAGATAAGTTTCGGTAACCTCGCGAACAAAAGTCCGGGTAATTTTTTTATGTTCCCATAACTCATTCTCTTCGCCGGTTTCAATATTAAGAGGTCGCCCGTTAGAATTAAATGTAAGTGTCGGTAGAAAGCTCAGGGCAAAAACACTGGCTCTATTGTAGTCATTGTCAGAGATTAATCTATTATATCTCTTTATAGCAGCTTCACTATCTATTCGGCTTCTGTTTTTGCACCCGGTTCTTTCGATAGCACCCAGTTCAGAAGCCAGATAGGCATTTAAGATCACTCCAGAAATTCTAAGCGGGCAGGTTGGCCCTTCTTTATGAAGAGTTTCGGGGATATATGCTCTGGCAAATTCTCTGGCGCCTGTACAATTTCCTGACTCAATCAGCATATTATACTGAATGCTTAATCGATTTAATTGCAATTTTCGCCCGATTGCCGCCTCGTCTGTACATGAACGGTATGAATAAGTATGATCTGCGATAGCAATGGATGGGCACAGCATTAGAAATATTAATAAAGGCGCGATTCGCTTCATGCGCCAACCAACTTCAGTAAATAAAAAATATCAGTACGTACGGAATCGACCGTCGCTCAGGCAAAGAAGCGAGACGGAGCGTGTCTGGTATGCGGCCGATCAAGCGAAGATATAGTACTCCATGGCGCCCACATCCTTCCCCGGAATTCCCCGTTCCCGCGATACTCAGCATATAACGCTCCTGTCACCCGATAAACCGCTTTGCGCCGCACTCCCTGGCATCTGCGGTGTCCGGGGCGCGTGCACCGCGGTTCCTCCTGCTAAGCGCTATGCTCTGGTTTAATTGCATCCCCTACTTCATCAGCAATTTGAATGCGTGCGTCCAGTGTTGATTCAAAAAGCCGTATCGAATCCACAACATGGCCAGTGCTTCCAATAAATAAGACTGTTCGATGCCGCCCATGTCGTGTATTCGCCAGCCCCATTGCTCACCCAGCCTGGCAACCTGCTGATTCGCTTCTGCGTCGTTGCCGGCCAGAAACATATCGGGCGTTCCTTCCGTCAGTACCGGATTGGCCATATACGCGGCGGTTATGCTGTTGAAGCATTTGACCACCCGACATTCCGGTAAAAGCGATTGGATATGTTTGCCGGCCGATTCGGGGTAGGCCAACGCCGGTTCCGGGGGCGCGCCGGGAGTGGGAAAATGCAGCGGATTGGTAACATCCACCAGGATTTTACCGGCAAAATTGCCCGGATCGGCCAGTTGAATGGCATTCTCGGTTCCGGCCCAGCCGGTGGCCAGAAAGAGCAATTCACCGTGCGCGGCCGCATCCCCAAAGCTGCCGACGCGTACGCCGGCTCCCGCGTCTGCGGCCCAATCCCGCAGCTTTTCCGGATTGCGCGTGCCCAGGCAGACGTCGTATCCCGATTTACGCAGACCGACTGCCAGGTGTTGTCCTACCGTTCCCGATCCCAGAATTCCCGCTTGCATAATTCACCTCAACAACTCCGCTTCGCGCGCTATATCACCCGCAGGGCATTTTTCGTTGATATTGTTGACAACGGCAATCCATCGCTATTCTTTTTTACACGCCGGTTTTATATATGCATTTTGAATGTCCATTTATTGCGATTGCATCGGGATTACAGACGACAACACAAACGGCCACGCCCGTCGGTCGCGGTAGATTCATATACTCCTTTAAGGGCAATTACGATTGATTCATCATAAAACGACACAGCTTTACGTCCCGCTGGTCTGTGCCTGCGTCCTCTGGCTGTGTGCGTGCGAAGATCCGAACGTTGATTCGCTTGCAAGCGACCATCGACCTCATGCGGTCATCGCCGACAGTAATTCAAATATCAATACGACTTCCGAACCGGACCACGCCATGGCCTTATCCATTCAAGCTCTCAAGAATCACCCGGATTTTATTGACCTGACCGACGACGAACATATGCACTTCGATTTACGCTACGCCACCGAAAATAACTTCATGGGTGAAAACCTGTATAAAAACTTTACGCGCTGTTATTTACATCGCGAGGCGGCGGCAAAACTCCGGCAGGCGGCCGCTGAATTGCAACAGAGCCGCCCCGGCTGGAAGTTATTAATCTTCGATTGTCTGCGCCCACGTTCGGTACAGCGTAAGTTATTTGAATTCGTGCGGGGTACTCCGCAACAACCGTACGTGGCCGATCCGGATCAGGGATCGATTCATAATTACGGATTTGCCGTGGATCTATCCCTTTTGGATGCGAATAGCAACGAACTGGATATGGGCACGCACTTCGACTCCTTCGACGCGTTATCCGAACCGCGCCTGGAAAGAGAACACATACGGACCGGTCGTCTGACCACGGCGCAACATGCGAATCGCTTGATATTGCGTAAAATTATGACCGCAGCGGGATTTATTCAGTTGCCCAACGAATGGTGGCACTACGACGCGCTGCCGGGGCACAAGGTGCGCGCTCATTACGAAATTGTGGAATAATAAAAAAAGCGGGTGATGTTCAAACCACCCGCCCTTTTTAGCCGCCGCCGGATCTCGCTCCGCCGCAACTCGCGCTCAATCGAATCGGAGCTTATTCCGTAACTTATTCTTGACTGAACTTTAGAGGGCGTCTCACAACGACCGTATAAAGCCTGCCGATTGGATCAGCGCTCTTCAATGCGAACCGTAATCTCCATGCGACGATTGGGCAGATCACGCGGATTGCGCGGCTCGTTAACGATTTTATCCGCCACATCCATGCCCGATATCACTTCGCCAAATACGGTATACTGTCCGTTTAAATGCGGCGAATCGGCCACTACAATGAAAAATTGCGAACCGGCGCTGTTGGGATCCTGCGAGCGGGCGGCGGAAACGATTCCCCGGCGATGCGGCAAATCGGAAAACTCCGCCGGAATACTGTAACCGGGACCTCCGGTACCATAGGCCGCCGTATTGTTCTTATCTTTTGTATTGGGATCGCCGCCCTGGATCATGAATCCCGGTATGACCCGATGAAAAATGGTTCCGTTGTAAAAACCTTCGCGCGCCAGTTTTTTAAAACTGGCCACGTGCTGCGGAGCCGTTTCCGGAAAAAATCGAATTACAATTTCGCCGTGGGGCGTATCGATCACCGCCACTTCATTTTTGGTGCTTTCACTCATTTGCTCTGTCCCGTCCTCTGATTGCGCCGCCCCGTCCGTCGATTGGAGCGTACCGTTTTGATTGGCTTCACCGGTTGAATCCGTTTCGTCCGATTGCCCGTCACATGCCAGTCCGGTTAACAGGCCGAAGCCGAGCAGAGTTAAAAATACAACCTGATAAGAAAATCGTATGCGCATGGTTACCAGGCTGAATCGCATATCCGGCACGTCCAGGCAAAAACGCGCAGTCTTTTATGCCAGCTTAAGCGCTTTCCGACTGGTCGATTCGGAAACGGTTGGTTTAATTAGCGAACATCCGAGCAGATGCCTGCCTATGGGAAACCCCCGGTCAGGAAATCAAACCACCGGGTAGATTTTTAACGCGCATCCGCATCAATGGGTACCGGACGGTAAGATTCCGGAATTTGTAGTTAAGGAGAGAATATGAATCGACTTTCACGCATTATGCCGCTGCTACTGCTTCCGGCGATAACTCTGGCAATGGCCCCCGGATGCGAATCGGAAGTACAGGATGCCGGTCATCCGGCCGTCACATCCGCGGCTGCCGGCCGGGTAGAACTGGATACGACCGCCTATACGCCCCGCAGAATCGACAACGGTCAATCCACATTCGAATTCGTAGGCGCTAAGCTGACCGGCGATCATACCGGCGGCTTCGGTACCTGGAACGGCACAGCCTATTTTGAAGCGAATGAATTGAAGGCCGTAGAAGTGATTATAAATGCCGGCAGCATTTTTGCCGACGCGGATCGATTGACCGGTCATTTGCGCTCGCCGGATTTTTTTGATGTCGAACAATACCCCGACATCCGATTTGTAGGTCACACCATTGAAGCCGGCGGCGAAGGCGGAACACATACGGTTACCGGCAACCTGACCATGCGCGGTGTTACCCGCCAGATTTCCTTTCCGGTAACCGTATCACAGGAGGGCGATCTGGTTCGGGCCGATAGCGCCTTTACCATCAATCGCTTTGATTGGGGGATTGAATACCCGGGCAAACCGGACGATTTGATTCGCGAGCAGGTGCTGGTGCGCTTTAATCTGGTAAGTGAAAGCTGATTCAGCGGGCCGCTGAAAAGTGGCCTGCTGATCCGTTTGCTCCGTAGCAATCGCAATGCACGCGCGGATTTCAGTGGACCTTCAGCGCCGGATTATGCGTTTCGAGTAAAATCAAAATCGGTTTGAGTATTCCGGGGGAAGCCGTTTCTCCCGGAATACGATCAGTTATAAGCGTCGCGTTCCATGAACTCCTGATTCAAAGTAGAGGCCGTCATGGCAAAGGCGTTTGCGGTGGTCATGTTAAAATAATCCAGCACGTCGGGTTCGACGGCATAGAACGAAGTCTCTCCATCCAGAAAGTCGGATAGTGCGTTAGCCATGTACACGATAAACACAATGTCTTTAAATTCCGTTTCGGCAGCCAGCGGCGTATGGTGCTGCTGGATGGCATGAATGAGAATATCAGGATACTGCCACTTCTTCGCCAACAATGCGCCGATTAGCGCATGTCCTGCACCCATGGCCATCTCTTCCAGCTGCACCCGCGTGCGTCGATCTCGGTGAGCGGCGGCCGCCTTAAAAGTCTGGCGGCCCTTCATGCGCGCCATCAATACTACCTTGCCGATGTCATGCAACAATCCGGCTACAAACGCGTGATCGGCTACTACAGATTTTTTGTGCAAGCGGGCCAGAGCACGGGAAAAGTACCCGACCCGGGGCGGATGCTTTAGCAGTACATCCGAGGAACCGTAGCGATCTTTTAGAATGTTTATGGTTCCGATGTTTAACAACAATTGGGCGATGTTTTTTAGGCCGACCACTTTGACCGCGCCCTCCAGGTCCGCAATGCGTCCTCCGGCAAAACCGCCGGAGTTGGCCAGCCGAATCACCTGACCGGCCACGGCCTGATCCCGGGATATAATATTGGCCACCTGTCCCAGGCTGGCGGTGTCCGAATTACAGGCGTCGCGCATCCGCGCAATATGATCGGGAAAGGCCGGCAGATCTTTTATTTCCTGAATCAGATCACGGTCAATGCGTTGGATTTGGTCCTCCATGATTAAATGCACCGGCACATCCAGACGAAATACGGTACGATCTTTTTCGGAAGCGTATGTAAACAGCTCGGCGGAAATGCCCGCCTGCCGCAAGGCGATCATGCTCAGAGTCAGTCCGAATCCGTCACCCTGAGTCGTATTCAACTCGCCCTCATCCAGAGCTTCGAGGCTCAGGTGTTGCGCGCCGTATGCCAGATGACTTTGAATCCAGTTTTGTTCGGTCCGGTCCGGGATACCGGCGTTGATCACAATTATACTGAAATCGTGTTTGCTGATTTCAAAACGCACGCGCATGGAGGCCGGCTGTTTCTTTAAGCGCGCCTGCCATTGTTTGCGATTCTGTTCCAGTTCCGAGCGAAAGGAGCGCAAGGTTGCCGCGTCGCCCGGTGACGCCTTCCCGGATTCTTTTAAAAAAAGGCGTTTGATCAGCGCCTCTTCGGCGTTATGTAATAATTCAGCCAATACCAGGTGAATGGTGGAATCCAGATGGTACTGATTGATGTACATCAGGCCTTTAGTCGCCAGCCCATAAATACAATTCTCCTCTTCGGTGCCGGTGGCCTGTAGCTCCACATCCACCCGGCCTTCATCGCGCAACTTAGACGTAAGGCGCGCAAAATCATTGGCTACGTTCATTTTCATTTCGCTCTCGGTAATCGGCGCCGTACGTTCAAACTGCAATCCCCTCAAAATCCGCCGGGATTATCTAACGTACATGTCCATTCATTTACCATATAGATACGGGCGGACTGTTAAACTGCCGCCGGGCGCGCAAACCGGCATATATGGACAGGCTTGTTTTTATTTTCGGATGCCGGCGGTCCAATCCACAGCGCCAGGCGGCATGTATACCGACCTTAAACCGGATCCGCCGCGAATCAAACCGACGGGATTTTTCCGAAACGTTTGTGTTTCTATTGCGCCGGTTTGTAAGCCCGTGCGCGGGTAGACGCAGCGCCACGCGAAAAAAATACGTGATTTCGTATCCGGATGGTGTAATCATGACCTGTCTCGCTTATGAAAGCCCCCCTGCCGGGAAAACGCCAGTACGCCCTTCGATTGCTCATTTTTCCGGGTATTCCCCTGCTCCTGATTTTTATTGCGTATCAATACTTTTTTTACCCGCCCAATTTCGAACGTTTCCTGGTAAATCAAATGCGCGCGCGTACCGGTGCGGACCTGGCTCTGGACGTACACCGCTCCAGCCTGCTGTACGGTTTCGATATTACCGATGTGCGCATGCTGCGACGTAGCGATGGCGAACCGCTTTTTGAAGCCAATCGCGTGCATCTATCCTGGTTTCTGCCGTCGGTACTGGTCGGTCACGTCGGCATTCGCGAGCTGCACCTCAAAGATCCCGTACTGTATTTAACCGAACGCGACGGCATCTGGAACTGGAGCAGCATTTTCCCTTCCCGGGAAAAGCCGGAAGACGAGCCTGAGAGGGATATCCCCGAACGCATCGATCTTCCGGCGGGACTGGCTCTGCGGGTATACGCCAACCTGCGCATTGAAAACTTCGCACTCAAGTACACGTCTTATCGGACGGAAGAAAACGGGAATGTAAAAACCAATCATGCCAACATTGAGAATGTAAATCTACAACTGGGGGCCATAACGCGCACGTTTGATAGCATCCCGTTGGACGTATCTCTGTTGAATCTCTTTGATACTTTTATCGTGGCGTTGAATCCGCACTGGCCGATCAACGTGGATACGGGGTCCGATCCGATTATAAAGGGCAAGTTGCGTTCGAGCTGGTTTTTATATCATAATAACATCGGCGATCGTACCGAATTCGCTTCGCGATTGCATCTGGATGGCAGCGGCTTGAATTTGCGACGCGCCGGTGCCAGAAACGGATACGCGCCTGCTTACGCGGTGTACTACGACATGGCGTACGACGCCCCCGCCGATCGACTTTTAATTCAGAGCGTCGAATTGCGTCATCGCAATGAGAAATGGTTGCACCTGCACGCCACCGTCGATCAGGTTTCGACACCGCAACGCAGCATGCGGTTACACATGGATCCTTCTCGCGTGCGTCTGGACGGCATCGGCGATTTGATTGCCGGGCTGACCGGCGGCGGTGAACGATTCATGTCCGGCCGCGTGGATATAAACGAATTGAATATGAACGGTACCGTCGATCGCCTGAACGTACAGGGCGACATTGCGGCGGACCAATTGATCTTCAAGGGCGGCGGCACTCACAACATCCGGCAGTTTCGCCTGGACCTGAGCGCGTTGCTGGATCTGTATCCTTTCTTACCGGCGGTGAAGCCGCCCGAATCTTATGAACCGGATCAGAATCTCGCCTTCGGTCTTTTTTATAATTTAAACGCGCCTGATCTGCGCCTGATATATAACAACGCCCGCCTGGACGGCGACATTGCCATAACGCCCGAAGAAGGCGTGCGCGCCAATATCGATGTGGCCAATTTGAACATCGCCCAGTTTGCGCCGGAGTACATCCAGGGATTGGTCAACGGTAACATTCGGTTCACATCGCCCGAAACTTTTAAGCAGTTATCCGTCGCCGGGAATGTAAACCTGCGCAACGGACGTTATACGATCGACCGTTCGCGCTCCGGTTATCAATCTTTGAATTTAAATACCCGGGCGACACTATTTCTGGATCGCAAAGATGTGGAACTGGAAATCAATGACCTGACTTTAAACGGTCGCAACGCGGAAGGCGCGCCCATGTTGCACCTGAATGCGGGCGGCAAACTCGCTTTCGGTGACGAGCAGGTGTACGATACGGATATTCATCGGCTGCAAATCGATTACCAGAATTTACGTCCATCGCTGCCCGGCAGTATTCGCTACATGCTGGGCCCCTATCAGACCTATTTATCCAGGGGATTGGGATTGAACGGCGATTTAACCATGCGCGTATCCGATTCGTTTTCTATTTTAAGCGACAACACCCTGTCGATACCGTTCTTAAAAGTGGATGATCTGCGCATTGTCAATCGTCTGCACTTCGAAGAGAATCGCATTCGTTTTGAAAAAGTCGATTTACAGGCCTTTCGCGGCTCATTGACCGCCGCACTGCAGGGCGTATTGCAAAAGCGCGCGGATGAATGGACGCCCACTTTGAATGTCAGCATGCACATTGAGCGTCCGGAACTTTACCAGGTACATGATAACTTACGCTTACAGGGTTTGGCTTCGCTGGAAGCGGATGTAAACGGGGATCGGGCGCGCGGTCGTGTTTTCATTCAGGACCTGGATGTGGAATATTTCGAGGGTGTCTGCTCGACGGCCAACCCGGATTGCTATTCGGTGTACGTGCAGGATTTGAATCTGGATCTGCCCTTTCTGCACGATGTAGCCTGGCGCGATCCGCTGCAGCTCAGTCAGAATCCGGGCAAGACATACATGCAGGATTACGGCCAGGGACAGCAGTCCAATTTCGTAATCGGCTCGGTTCATTCCAGTCACAACCCCAGGGGGGAATTCGCACCCGGTCGCTTCTATTATATAGGCGCGCCGGCCAATCAAAATGTTTCCGGTCTGGCCGCCCGACTGGATTATAAAAAGAACGTATTGATTGCCGATCACCTGCGGGTGCGAATGTACCAACCGCCCGACGGCAGCGGACCGAACGCCAATGGCTGGCAGGCGGAAGGCGCCATCGACAGCCGCGAACTGTATTTGAATCTGGCGGATTTGAACACGGAGAATATGGAAGCCGGTATCAACCTGGCCATTAAGAATTTGAATCTGGAACCGTTTTTGCCGCGTTCCAAAAGTAACTACGACGGCATCATCAGCGCCGATGCCCGCCTGGAATCGACGAATCTGAAAGAACCCCTTTACAATACTACCGCCCTGGTTTCCATTCACCGAATCAGCCCGGAGTTCAGCGGATTTGTAACCCGCATTCTGATGCCGGCGCAGATAGTAGCGTTGATTGTGCGCAACACGCTGGAAATTCCGGCCATGCGGGCGGAACTGAAAGGTGGATTGGTTTATTCTTATATAAAGATACAACGCGCGCGCATGTTTCCGGGTATTCTGATCAGCCCCGGCAGCGATGAAATTAAACAGGAACGCATGCCGTTGGCCCAGTTTCTGGACCGCGCGCGCAGCGAAGTGCGCGACTTTGCCGAACGCGGCCCCGGCAGTGATGTGAATGAAACGACACCATAAGATTACATTCATTCTGATTTTAGTTTGCGGTGGATTCATTTTTACCCGGTGCACATTGCTGCAACCGGTACGCGATCCCATTGAACGCATCATTCGAAAGGGTTCGTGCATTTCGATAGATATTCCGCCCATTACCCTGACACC
>JAGRMX010000309.1 GCA_020441025.1 Leptospiraceae bacterium | reverse complement strand
CCGGATAGTGCAACGGTAGATGCGGACATGTATCCAGATTGAATCAGACCGGGTCAGAACATAAGAAAAAAACGGCCTATGAAAAATCGAATTACGGTCGTGCCGGCAAGGGGCCGAATCTCAGACGAATGCGGTCGTGCCCGCTCTTTTTAAGGTATTGGTTTAGATCGTAATCTTAGATATTAGAGAGACGATCGGACGATGGTAAATCGTTCCGAGTCGGTGGTCAATTCGGCGTAATCCTGAATCTGCCAGTCAGCCGACGGGGGTATATATTGAAATGCCGGAAAGAATACATCGCCGGATACGATTCGGCGCACCAGAGTGATATGCCATTCATCTATCAGAGCCGCAAAGCTTGCGTACACTCCGGCGCCGCCTACAATCGAAATGACCGTGTCATCGCTCAGGGATTGAAGCGCCTGCAAAGGATCGGTGACCTGGCGCACTTCATCCGGTAATTGCAGCGTTGAACGTGAACTCAAGACGACCGTGGTCCGTCCAGGCAGAGGGCGTCCGATGGATTCCCAGGTGCGTCGGCCCATGATCATGGTGGTTCCCATTGTGACCTGCTTGAAATACTTTAAATCTTCCGGAATGTGCCACGGGATCTGGTTGCCGTTCCCGATGATTCCGTTCAGTGAACAGGCCACCACCAGACGGACGGACAGGCCACGCGCGGCAATCAACGCCCGCGCGGAAGCGTGCCAATCGGCTTCGGTATGGTCAACAGGAGAGAGGACAGACATATCAAACGGCGATGGGCGCCGCAATGCGCGGATGACAGCGGTAATCGATCAATTGAATGTCTTCAAACTTAAAGTCATCTATATTGCGCACCTCCGGATTCAATTGCACCCGGGGAAAATCGTACGGCTCCCGTTCCAGTTGGGTGCGCACCTGGTCAAAATGATTCTGATACAGATGCACGTCGCCCCCGGTAAATATGAATTCCCGGGCTTTCAAACCGGTAACCTGTGCCAGCATCATGGTCAGCAGCGAATACGATGCGATATTAAACGGCAAACCCAGAAAGACATCCACGCTGCGTTGGTACAGCTGACAGGAAAGTCCGCCATCTTTGGAGACATACCACTGGGCCAGACAATGGCAGGGGGGCAGCGCCATGCGATCCAGTTCGCCCACATTCCAGGCATTCAGAATGTGGCGTCGACTCATGGGATTCTCCCGTAGAGATTGAACCAGACCGGCGATCTGATCGATTTGTTGGCCGCGTTCATTGCGCCAGCTCCGCCACTGGGCGCCGTACACCGGTCCCAGTTCGCCCCGTTCGTCGGCCCATTCATCCCAGATGCGCA
Source organism: Leptospiraceae bacterium (assembly GCA_020441025.1). Taxonomy (GTDB): domain Bacteria; phylum Spirochaetota; class Leptospiria; order Leptospirales; family Leptonemataceae; genus JAGRMX01. The sequence continues at coordinate 3,257 of JAGRMX010000309.1, read as the reverse complement.
CGCCATGCTCTTTTAAGTACGCGATGTTCGTGCTGCCTTTTAAAAACCACAGCAGTTCATGTACAATCGATTTGAAATGCACGGCCTTGGTGGTTAACAACGGAAAGCGATCCGCCAGCGGGAAACGCATTTGATAGCCGAATATGCCCCGGGTGCCGACACCGGTCCGGTCGCCACGGTCTTCGCCGTGTTCCAGAATATGTCGCATCAGGTTCAGGTATTGTATTTCAGAATTCATTTCATCAGTTATCATGTGGAATTGCCCCGGGTGTTGCCGCTGCATTGTTCAACCGACTGACTTTTCAGCAGACCGAAGCAGGTTGCTAAAAAACAGGAGGGGTTGCCGGAATTCAGCCGATGCATAGGCTGGTTGTCCATAAAAAAAATGGAGCAAGAAACAAACACATCCCCGGATTCAGGGCATGCAGCCGACTGGCACATACCGGTGCTGCTGGAACCCATTCTGGAGCACGCCCGACGGGTATGTGAACAGAAATCCGCGCCGCTGCTGGTGGATGGAACCCTGGGCGATGGTGGCCACTGCCTGGCGCTTCTGCGTGCTTTGCCCGGGGCACGGTACATCGGCTTTGATCAGGATGCGCACATGCTCGAACGCGCCGGCAGGCGCCTGATGGCCGCCGGTCTGGCCGTCCGTGCGCCGATTCGGGCGACAGACCGCATTGCCTTGCCCGAACCTGGCGGTGTCCAACTGGTACATGGTCGCTTTGATAGTATTTCAACCTGTCTGTCCGTCTCGAATCTGGCAGCCGATTGGGTGCTTCTGGATCTGGGAGTGTCCATGTTTCATTTTCGTTCTGCCGGGCGGGGCTTTTCGTACACGGATGAGAAACTGGATATGCGGCTGGATTTCGCCAGAAACGAAACCGCGGCCCAATGGTTAAACTCGGCCAATCAGACCGAAATAGAACGAGTAATCCGGGAATATGGTGAGGAACGTTTTGCCGGTCGTATCGCCCGACGCATCTGCGAGAACCGGCCGCTGGAATCGGCCCGTCAACTGGCGGATATTGTTCGGCGGGTGTATCCACCCGGTCAGCGCCTGCATCCGGCCACGCGTACCTTCCAGGCCATCCGGATTCATGTAAATGATGAAATGAGCGTTCTGCAAAAGGCTCTGGACAGCATTCCGGACATTCTGGCGGTCAATGGGGCTCTGGCTGTGATCTCTTTTCATTCGCTTGAAGATCGACCGGTGAAACAGGTTTTTCGAAAATTGGCCGGTCCCCGGCAACATCGTAATAAATATGGCCGGGAGGAGCAGGAGAGTCGGTCAGAGCGACGACCTTTTGAAATTCTGACCCCTGCGCCGATTCTGCCGGATGCCGCCGAATGCGGGAGAAACCCGGCGGCGCGCTCGGCAAAATTACGTATTCTACGCCGATTGATCGATAATAACAATACATGAAAGCGCTGCTTGAGGTTTTTTATTTGCTCCGGGTGGAGTACGGCGCAATACTCCGGCTGGTTCTGCTGCTGGCGGTTCCGGCGGCGGTTGTATACGTCTATATGCACTTACATGTGGAGCTGGCCATCTTGAATCGACGTGTGCATCTGGCCGAGATCCGCAAGGCCGAAATAGTCAAACGCAATGATGCGCTACAAAATGCCATTGATGATCTTTCCGGACGAGAAACGCTGAGTGGCTCCTTACCCGTGCTCGAGAAAAATAAAATTGTCAGAATCCAGTTGCCGCCCAGCCTCGACGCGCTGCGGAAAGACTGAGTGGGGAATTCGCAATTTCCAGATGTTCTCTTGACCGCCGATGTGCTGCTTGCGCGCGCGGAAATCACACCGGTGCGGTTCGATCAGGCCCGGGAAACCGGCAGCGAAGAATTGGCTGTTTTGCGTTCAACCGACCAGGGGCCCACTGCCGCACAATCACGTTCACAATCCGAATCCGCTTCATCACTTTCAGAAATAAAATCTTCGACGGGCATTCTGACGGAAGCCGCCGATGCGGATGTTCGGCATGCGTTGCGAAATCATTCTATTTCCGCATTGAATGACGATTCCCGTCGGAGCGATGCTCAAACGATTTTTATCTTAAATGCTCAGGGCGAGCCGTACTTTGAACAGGTGATTCGGAACTCGGACACCCGCATTTTTCTGGGGACCCGTGCACATACCGCTCAATTTCTTGAGTTATGCCGGGAGACGAAAGCCGCGTCATTAGAACGCCTGTTGTTCGTCAGTTCCGATTTACCGCGCCATCAGGGACGCCTGGCCGCCGCGCTGTATGACTTTCCATCGAAAGAAATGCATCTGGTAGGCGTAACCGGTACAAACGGAAAAACCAGTATCAGTCACATGCTGTACACTGTCTGGAAAGAGCAGGAGCGCGCCGCCGGAGTTATCGGCACTCTGGGAGTAAAATGGATGCCGTCCAGGTCCGGTGAGGAACTGTCATATAAGACCGGGTATACCACGCCCCGCGCTCCGGAACTACAACGCATCCTGGCCCGGATGCGCGCCGATGGAATAGAGCGAGTGGTACTGGAAGCATCTTCGGAAGCGCTGGACCTTGGACGATTGTATGGCTGTCAATTTGATACGGCCATCTTTACGAATTTAACCGTCGATCATCTCGATCATCATGGCAGCATGGAAGCTTATTATCAATCCAAGAAAATCCTGTTTCAAATGTGTATGGCCGATGCGGGACGCTGCGTTATTTATACCGGTGATGCGTACGGTCGGCGTCTATTAGAAGAATTAAAAGCAGAGTTTCCGGCTGTCCCGGCCAATCGTTTGGTGGGTATTGAGCGTCCATATGCCGACCTGCAATTACCGATGCCGGCTCGGTTCCATCGCGTGAACGCCACGCTGGTATTGAACGCGGAACAATGGGATCATCAGCAAGAAAAGCAGGCCCGACAAACGCTTCGAACCCGGGCCCGGATTCCCGGTCGATTTGAACTGGTGTTAGCGGAACAGGACCGGGAATCGCAAGCGAATTCAGCCCCGGTTTATGGTATCGTGGACTATGCGCATACACCCGACGCGCTGGAGAATGCTTTGCAGGCAGTACAGGAACTGCAACCGAAACTGCTCATCTGCGTATTCGGTTGCGGTGGCAATCGGGATGCAAGCAAACGTCCCCGCATGGGCGCCATCGGCGCGCGCCTGGCGGATGTTTTGATAGTATGTGACGACAATCCCCGTCGTGAAAACCCGCAGACAATTCGCGCCCAGATTCTGGCGGGAGTTGCCGAGCAACAGCAAACCGGAGCAGTACG
>JAGRMX010000308.1 GCA_020441025.1 Leptospiraceae bacterium | reverse complement strand
CTATTCCTCATTATCGGTTTCGCGGATAGGAATCTGAACGCAGCGCGGGAAGCACGTCTGATGACGCAATATTTCAGGGTTGAGCATCGACCTGCCGATTGGGGTCCGGCGTCCGACCAAAATAGCGACGGAAACTCTGCTTTAAATGCCCAATGTTTTGAAAGCCCGTCAGCAGGGCGACTTCTTCGAGCGGCAAAGAGTGTCGATCCAACAGAAACCGGGCTTTCTCCAGACGACAGCGGCGGATCCATTGTCCCGGTGTTGTGTCAAAGCGCATCTTGAAATCGCGTCGAAACACCGATTCGCTGCGCCCGGTCAGGAGGGCCAAATCAGAAACGGATAAGCCCCGTCGATAGTTGGCCAGAATGGTTTGCTCCAGGTTGCGTCGGCGAAATCGCATTGTACGGTACAACCAGTCCGAAAACGTTTTTCCCGGATCGCACGCCTGTATGACGCGCAGCACTTCCAGCAACTTGCTGCTGAGAAGTCGACCGGAGGCGGGTTCCGGATGCGATCTAAAAAATTGCCACAGGCTGTCGGTCAACAACTGAAGCGTGCTCCCGGATGCGCACAAAAATATATCCGCCGGATGTTTACAGGCCATGCCGATGCGATGTCCGGAGAGGTAACGTTCCAGTGAGCGGTCGTCGAAACTGAATACGAATTGTTCCAGCGGATGATCCGCATCGGGAACAGTCCCGGAAGTGAAATATAGACCCGGCGGTAACAGGGCGAAGTGGTTTTCGTATAGCGTAAAATGATTCTGCTCCAGTGTGGTAATCCGACGGGTTCCCCGAAAAATCAAAATTAAGAGGGGGGAGCGCGTAAAGAAAATTCGATTGGTATGATTTCCGGAGAAAGTTTCATACAGGATGGCGGCTCGCGCGTGTCGCGCCAGAACCTGTGCGCTGGAATATGCGCCATTCACTTCCGGATACATGTGTACCGGTGCGCAAATACTGGCCGTGTCTGTCCATAATCGGGGGCTGTTCATAATCGGGTTTCGAATAATATTAAATAAATTATACTTAATCGAGGGGAGCGTTTATATCGGCAACGTAAAATCGTGCGCCCTGTTATAAATCCCCTTCACCGTGATTGGACGATGCAGACCGAAATACCGCCGGAATATCTATTCGGGGTCGGTAAAGCTTCTGTTATCATTCTGTAAAAAATCTGCCGCGGGCCCGTTTTTTAGAAAAATACGTTCTGTATTGATTGTATGTTTCTGCGAATTTCTCGAAAAACATTTGCCTGGTTGACCGGCATCGGGTTGAATCCACTTGAAATTCTTATTTTGAGTGTGGGAGCGACGAATGATTTTCGGGAAAACCAAAGAGATTCTAATAAAAGTGCTGCGAAGTGTCGCGGGCATTTTGGCCGCTTTGTTGCTGGTATTGGCGGCTATGTGTGGTGATCCCAGGGAAAAACTGTATGAGCAGTATCATGAAAACGTATCTTCCACGGGACCGTTGACGGATGAGATGGTGGTTCGTTACGTGCGTACGTATCGTCTGCTGCGACAACGCGGCATTGAGTTCGAACAATGGATTGCGGAGGATCCGGAACGGCAGAAAGACGCTTTTAATTATATCGAGGAAGCGATTAAAGAAGGCGGCTTTCGGGATTATCCCGAATTCGTGCGGGTGAATGCTCGGATTGCCTGGGCCTGGAATATGGCTCAAGCCCGTCGCGGCATGGAGCAGCAAAAAAATCTGAATGATTGGGCGGTGCGTGAAACCGATTCCGGCATCGAAACCATACGCGAGGTCTTGCGCGACCCGGACGTGCCGGAAGATGTGAAAGTCGACCTGCGCAAACAGATTGAAGAACTGGAAGCTCAGAAAGTTGAAATTCGGGCCACCTGGGAGACCAACAAGGGTTGGGCCGAGTGGGCCATGAAGCTGACCGAGCCTCTGACCAATGAGGAAGAAATCGCTGTGGTGCTTCGCCATGAGCGCGAATTGATGGAAGTATATACCGGGCTCTCGGCCGAAGAGATCGACGCGATTCATGAGCATTCCATGACTCAACTGGGGATTGAATGAGACCGGTTTGAAAAATGGCCGTAAATAATGGGGCGTCAGGCGTTGACGCGCAGAGCTTGCGGTAGATCCTTTGTAAAGACTCTCTTCATCGATAAATGAGCATACGTTTATGTTAAAAATTCTGGATACTATATAAATACTGATGCAGAGACATGAAATCTTTCCGACAACAGTCTTATTTGCCTGACATTTAGAGACCTTTTCCCATTGAGTATCTCTGACACTACACCCTGACTTCCAATAAAGGACAAATCCTTTTGAGAGAGCGAATGTTCATTAATTAAGTATTTTAGAACTTGAATTGGATCCGAGGGCAGGTCCATCTCCTGCTGCTTCTCATACTCATGAATCAGGCTTCCAATAGTGTCCAGAAGAGGATAATAAGGATGCTTTTCATTCTCGCCAACCTCATCCAAAAGCTCATCCAGAATATCGACCAGTTTTTTATACTGAGATTTTGTGCGTGGAACCGAAAGTACGTCGCGGACCTCAGGCCAGACATTCTTAACTCTTTGAAGTTCAGCAATCATAAATCAGTCCTTTTTCCAGTCACCTCGGTCGTAATCTCGATGCGTCAACACATGTCTGATATACACTTTACCCCGATTGTAGTGGATCGCAGCTATTAACCTGTACTTATTTCCCCCGATATTAAATACGGTAAATTTGCCTACTCCATCAGCGCTGGGAAAGGCTCTTCTCATATCTACCGGAGATGAGAAGGAGCTATTTCTAATAATTTTATACCAGCTCTCTAAGGGGCTTTTAGAATCCGGGTGCTTGCGGATAAAATCTAACAGTTTTTTTCTGCTGATTATATGCAAGAATAATAAAATATCTCATATTGAGATTTCAGTCAAACACTTTTTGTAATGTCATGATTGGACCCGGCGCGCTTTTTCCTACCGTTTCGTCAGGACAAACGACAGAATATATGTACTTCGCTTTTATTTCTGGAAAATGCTTGAGGTAATTGTAAAAGTATGATACGTGCGATTCGGTCGGCAGGGCGTCGTGATTGTGGGCGTGTTGACGGCCATCGGTTCGGTCAACGTTCGGGCGATTTTTGTAGTTGTTTTTTTATCGATTCTCCTATTTTTTGGGGCGATTTTCATCCTCTGTTTTTCCGGTTTCTTGGTTCTATATGTTTTTTCGTTCGGCTACAAAGAATCTCCTGGCGCTTGATTCAATTGTAATATGCCCACCACCGAACCTCCCACCCACCGGGGGCAAATTGTGTCCTTTGTAGATCGTTGATCATTGGTCGCGTAGCAGTTTGCGTCGATTCAAAACCCGGTTACCAATCAGAAAGATAATCGAAAGCAGAAGAATCAGAGCAATATACGGTGAAACAATAGCGAGCACACCGGATGCCAGCGAAAGAAATCCTTCTGCAGTCGAAATAAACGGATTGCCCAGCCCGCCGGTAAGGGTCGAACTTAAAGTGCGAAAAAGAACGGTCAAAATCTGCACAATGCCGGCCGAACCGCCTCCGACAATGGCGGCGATACTCCAGGTCCAAACCGGGTCCAGCTCGGTTAACTGAGCCGCCAGCATTATAGTGCCGGCAACCAGCGCCACCGGTGTTGCCAGAATATCCAGCAGGTTGTCGAGCCAGGGAATATAATACGCAATCACTTCAATTATTGTGGCCAGGCCCAGGGCGATGGCCGCCTCAGGCGTATCCAGCCAGGCGAAGGAATCCGCCATCGGAATCCAATTCAGCAGCGCGGCCACGCTCACGATGAACGGCGGTACAAATACACGGAAGCCGCAGGCGGCCGCCAGAGACACGCCCAGAATAAAGGCCTGTAAGAATTCCAGTGTCATATTTCGTTCCGTATATGTGCACCCGGGTGGCGCCGAAAAATCAGTCAAAGTCTATGTGCAATGACCGACGTGCCTGGTGACGGTAACACGGCGCGATTGCCGGGTGACCCGAATGCTTGCTTTCGGTATGTGCGCAGTTTAGCATAAGCGCATGATTGAATCAACATTTATGCGTACTCTGGCTTTATTTATTCTGGGGTGTGTCGTCTGGTGGGGCAGTATAGCGCGCGTATTCACTCCGCCCGGGAGTACGCAGTTTGATCCGAATAAAAATCATCCGCTGGCGCAAGAGTTGCTCGCCAATTACGTTCATCATTGGCAGTCATCCGAGTCGCGCGATAAGCTGTTGTCCGATTTGCATGCCGCCAATCCTGAATGGGATTTGATGTTTCGATTGTTTCTGGTCGGCGCATTGGCCAACGCGGCCGAACGGGATGCACGCTGGAAAAAAACCGCTGTAATCACCATCGATGCGATCATTCGAGATACGCTGCAAAGAGAGCGGCAATATGGGCAGTCGTATTTTCTGCTACCGTATGCCGCCGCGCGGCCTTTCGTCGTGCAGTCACCGGCCGGCAACCAATTTGTGGATGGGGAAATCGCCTGGATGATGGGCATGCGCCGGTTATTGCACAATGATTCTGTCTGGCGAAAATTACATCGCGATCGAGTCGCGTTGATAGAGCGGCGTATGCGGCGCAGTGCGTTGC
>JAGRMX010000307.1 GCA_020441025.1 Leptospiraceae bacterium | reverse complement strand
TAATTCCGACCGCCTATGGTTTGATCGGCGGCTTTCATCACTTTGTATCGCCCATGGTAATGGCCATGACCTGGGGCTTGTTAGTGGGTACCAGTGCAGTCTTACTGATTATTCCGGTTTTCTACAGCCTGAATGATTCATTGGCCCGGCATGTATCCGGTCTACTGGGAAGCGTAATTGCTAAAACAAAAACCGTGTTTATAATAGAAAAGAAATAATTATCACACCATTGAAAGATGATCTTCAGATTCAATGGTCCGTATCTTTCTTTCGCAGTTTTTGCTCGTATTCCGTCCGTGCTTTCTCAAGTGAAACCTCCGGCCCCTGTAGCGTATGCGGCCCCTCATACAGAGTCTGGCGAGATAGGCACGCCGTAGACATCAGCATACCAACCAGTACTGGCACCCAAACAAATTGTTTGTTACAGCATACAAAACGTAAACCGACATCCTGAAGCATTTTCATAGCGCTGCCTCCATTTGAGAGCGGGCATCTATTAAAGCATTTCGCAGAGCGATAATTCCAGCCGCCGTTATGTATTGATCATAGCCATAATAAAATGCCATATACTCGGTAGATTGCCCCTTCCCATTGAGAGTTGTTAACAGTTGTTTCCGTTCATCGAAAACGGCAACTTCCACTTCACATTCCGTCGTTACTTCACTGACCGGTGCTCCCATAAAGAGCGGTATAATACCAAATAATACTATTCCGGCCATCCAACCGCCATTGATATGGTGCTCTGCCTGGCGGATAAGTACGCTGACATAGCCTGCGGGATTATCTACATGTGTGCGCATTCCCATGGTGTTCTGAATGGTGGAATCCAGAAGTGATCGCACAATATCCATTTTTTCTCGAATAGAAGCCGTTGTTCCGGTTTCTCCACCGGCAGAAAGCAAATACTCGTAACTTTCTTTGTCGGAACTAAACACGAGCAAGTTTGATTCTATGCTGGTATAATTTATAACAAGCCGGTACTCATCAAAGGATGAAACTGAGTTCAGCTCCGATTCGGACAGTGATTCAAGTGACCGGCAATTAAAAATCAGGCTTATCAGGCCTATTGTAAGTATGGTCAAAAAAGTTTTGTTTAATATATGATGCGACATGATCTGCGGATTATTTTATCAGGTCGGATCAAGTCAACTCCAACATTCAACAATTGCGTTCGCACCAGGCCTGCAATTCGCATGGTTTGGCGAATTTATCGCGCCTTAATTCAATTATACGGCAGCAAACGATCGGTTACAGATAATAAGTCGGGTCGAATGCAGTACAAAGGGCTTGTCCGATACGCCCCGCTGATAGATAGTTAACATAATTTCGCTATATTTTAATATTTATACAATCAGATTGCGACTCAACCCGGCTTTCCTTTTGGAGCGCGTTTCTTTTGTCCGACCGCCCTCGCTTTTTTTCCGGGACTCCGGCCCCGACTGCGGGCGATCGCGTTCCGCTCGGGCTTTTTTCCCGGGCGCGTATTCTGATTCGGTTTATCGATGGATCGTTCTTTACTGCGCCCGGTATTATGCCGACGCAGAGGTTTCACCTTCATGCTGGCCAATTCATGTAATGCTTCGCGGGTACGCGGATCGCCGGTATCAAAAACGCTTTCGTTCATGTTTAGCGCCGCGGCGCTTTCAGCATGGCCTTCGGTTCCGCGGGTCACCATATGTTCTCCGCGCGCATCCGCCCGGGCGTGTTCTTCCTCGTTCACCTGCCGCTGATGCAAGAGCAATCGCTTGAGCGCCATAAACTTTACGCGCACTTTCAGATAATGGACCGAATCGAGACTGGATTCGAAGGCGGTGAAAATGGCATATGCGAATAAAAACAAGAATCCGAGAAAGAAGAACTGACTCTGCTTGTTGCCGGGTAGAATGTATTTCATGTACGAAGCGATGCCGTACATAATCAAACTGTAAATGAGCGCCAGAAAAAGAATAAAAATCGTATACTGATAGGTATTAAAAACGGAGGTATAAACGTTTTGCTTCTGTAAGTACAGAATAAAATCTTCATCACTGGCGGACACCAGCAGCGCCAGCACCGCCAGAAAATAAAAGATGCACATGGTAATGACCGTGATGCCCACCACGTACAGATCCAACGCGAAAGCCAGTTCAATCTGTTCCGGAACGATAAAATACAACCCGACGGTCAAAGCCAGCGCCGTGAAAAAGTCCCACGAAATAAATCGATTCTTGATATACAGACTGTTCAAGAGTGACCTCGATTGCCGCATCTTACAACATGCGTCGCCCGCGAGCACATTCCATTGCCGGAGGACTCATGCCGTTGTCGGATTGGATTTCTAAAACTCACCGCTCTTACTTTAGAAGTCGTATGCAAACCGCCGGCGTACCTTTACCGATGAGTTGTATGTTCACATCGGCCATCTTTCTCTGCGCAGGGCTAATCGCGCTGAAAGGCCCGAAACAACTCGCCGTTCTCGTAGACCTCGGCGGCCCGGGGTGTCGCGACCGAAAATAATTTCAATTGCAATTCGGGTTCTTCCGTACTGTGTCCCAGTTCAAGAAACGTCAAGGAATGAGCCTGCGCTAATTCCTGAACGGCGCCCAATCGCTCCGGCTCACAGGCCACCAGTACGCATCCGTTAGTTTCGCCGAATAACCACAATGCATCGGGAGCGGAATTAGCCCGCAATGATTCGATAGCCGCCGCTTCTAATTGAATGCCAATCGAAGATCTTGTTTGTGCATCATACGCCATACGAAACAGAGCCACCGCCAGTCCGCCCAGCGAAAGATCGTGGGCGGCATGCAGCAGTTCTTTTTGTGCGGCGGAACATAGAAAATTCACCAGCGCCACTTCCTGATCAAGGTCCAGGCGCGGCGGTGCACCGGTAACGGTGCCCGTCTTCAAATATAGATACTCGCTGCCGCCAAAGGACGGCTGAAAATTACCTATCAGACCGATGCGTATATCCGCCCGGGTGATTACGGCGCGAACGGCCTTCTGAATCTCGTCCAGCAATCCCACCATACCGATGGTGGGCGTGGGTCGCACCGGTCCATCCACACTCTCATTATAGAAGGAAACATTACCGCCGGTTACGGGAATCTGAAACGCACTACAGGCGGCCCCCATGCCTCGAATACTTTCGGTAAACATATAATAGTTTTCAGGAATGTAGGGATTGCCGAAATTCAAACAATTCGTAATGCCCAGCGGACGAGCGCCGGTGACGGCCACGTTGCGCGCGCTCTCGCAAACGGCCTGCGCCGCTCCGTTAAAAGGATCCAGCGATACATAACGTGAGTTACAATCGGTCGCAACGGCAATGCCCTTATTCGTATCATGTACGCGAGTAACGCCGCCGTCGCCCCCGGGACCGATGACCCGCGCAAGACCCACTTCCGTGTCGTACTGTTCCTGCACGGCGCGTCGTGAACTGATGTTGGCCGATGCCAGCAATTCCAGAAAGTCTTCACCGGCCGAACCGGCGGGAATATCCTGCACCGGTGAATCATCTGCCGAGGTGTTTGCACCGGCATTTTGATTGCGTACCGGTTCCCCGTTTACCGTAAAGCGCGTACGCTGATAAACATCCAGTTGTTCCGATCGGCGCGTATCGCGTTCGTAGCGCGGCGCTCCGCCCCCCAGCACGAGCGACTCGGCCGGAATCAGCGCGCACAATCTGCCCTCGCGATAAATGTGCAACAGTCCATCATCGGTTACCGTGCCGATCTCTACGGCGCTCAATTCCCACTTTTCAAAAATGCAGCGGACTTCATCTTCCCGGCCTTTATGCGCGACCACCAGCATGCGTTCCTGGGATTCACTGAGCATAATTTCATACGCGTTCATTCCGGTTTCACGCAGGGGCACTTTATCCAGATCGATGCGCATACCCACGCCGCCCTTCGCGCTCATTTCACTGGTCGAACAGCTGATACCGGCGGCGCCCATATCCTGTATGCCGGTAATGGCTCCCGAGTTGATGAGTTCCAACGTGGCTTCCAGTAAGAGCTTTTCCATAAAAGGATCGCCCACCTGCACGGCACTGCGTTTGCTCTCACTCTCTGAAGTCAGATCGCGGCTGGCAAAGCTGGCACCGTGAATTCCATCACGACCGGTACTGGCGCCCACAATGAATACGGGATTGCCGGTCCCTTCCGCTTTCGCAAAGGCCATCTCATTATGTTTTACGATTCCGACCGTCATGGCATTGACCAGACAGTTGCGGGTAAAGGTGGGATCGAAGAAGATTTCACCGCCCGCCACCGGAATACCCAGACAGTTGCCGTAGTCGCCGATGCCCTTGACGGCCCCGTTTAATAGAAAGCGATTGCGCTTCTGATCGGGCGGGCCGAAGCGCAATGAATTCAACGAACAGATCGGTCGAGCGCCCATCGTAAAAATATCGCGCATTATGCCGCCCACGCCCGTGGCCGCGCCCTGGTATGGCTCCACCGCCGTGGGATGGTTGTGACTTTCTATCTTAAAGACCACCGCCAGACCGTCGCCGATGTCCAGCGCGCCGGCGTTTTCTTCGCCGGTTTTGGTAAGCGCCCGTTCCGATTCGGTCGGCAGAGTTTTCAATTGTAAAATGGAGTTCTTATAGCTGCAATG
>JAGRMX010000306.1 GCA_020441025.1 Leptospiraceae bacterium | reverse complement strand
ACCAGCAGATTGGGATTGTAGCGCATGGCATGCAGCCAGTGGCCGGCGCCGATGCTGAAACAATCGCCGTCGCCCATAACCGTAATGACATGCAAATCTTCCCGGGCCAACGCCACGCCCAGCGAAATGGGCAGGGCACGTCCGTGAATGCCATGAAAGCCGTAGGTCTTTAAATAATAGGGGAAGCGACTGGAACAACCGATGCCCGAAACGCATACCACCGACTCGGGTGCGATTTGCGAAGCGTGCAGCATACGTTGCACGGCCTGCAGGATGGCATGGTCGCCGCAGCCCTTACACCAGCGGGGATCATCGCCTTCATAATCTTCCGGTTGGTACTCGGTTTGTAATTCACAGACCGGATCAAGAAATTCGACGGTTTCAAGCGCTTCCATTTTTATCTCCCTGAATTCAGGACGCTACCCGGTGCACGGACATGCGGCGTACTATTTCCCGGTGGATTTCCGCGGGCATAAACGGCCGTCCCGGCACAATGGAGTAGCAATCGATGTCTATCAAAGTATGCGCGCGCAGGACCGTGGCCAGTTGACTGTAACGCCTGCTTTCCCCGGTAACGTCGGGATCATCAAAAGCGTCGCTGTAATTCAACTCCACCGTCATGATGCGCTTGTATTTTTGAAACACCGCTTTCAGTCCCGGGGGCAGGGGACTCAGAAAGCGTATATTTAAGGCGGACACGGAATGTCCTTCATCGCGTGCCCGATCTACCGCTTCTTCAATGGCGCCGCGGGTACTGCCCCAGCCCACAACCAACAAATCGCCTTCAACATCGCCGTATGGTTCCGGTGTGCGCAGCGTCTTTTGTAAAACGGCCAGTTTGCGACTGCGCATCCGATGTCCGTATTGATTGGAAACCGAATCATAGCGCACCAGTCCGTTACGACCGTGATTCAACGTGGGTGTCATACTCATGCCTCGCGGCGCGCCCGGAATCAAACGTCGGGACAGACCGGTGGATTCATCCCAATCAAAGGGCAGCGCTTCACCTTTCTCGCCGGTGGTTTCCACGGGACTCAAATCATCACAGGGAGCCGGATCGGGGCGTGTGATTTTCGGACGCGGAAACAATTGCACGCCGGTCGCCAGGTTGGCGTCACTCAATACAATCACCAGCATGCGAAACTCTTCGGCAATTTTGCGGGCGGTGCGCATCACATGAAAGCATTCTTCAATCGTGCCCGGAGCGATGATTACTTTGGGCGCGTCACCCGGAGTGCTGTACAGCGCCGCCAGTAAATCGGCCTGTTCTATCTTGGTAGGCAATCCCGTGCTGGGTCCGCCGCGTTGCACATCAATCAGCACCAGCGGCGTTTCGGTCATGACCGTGAGCCCCATGAATTCGGTTTTCAACGCCATACCGGGGCCGCTTGTTACCGTGATGGCCGGACGTCCGGCGTATGCGCAACCCACGGCCACGCCTATTGCCGCGATTTCGTCTTCCGCCTGGTGCACCAGACCGCCGTGCTCTTCAAAAATATCCGCCAGGTAGTGCGATACGGAAGTGGCCGGTGTGATCGGATACATAGAGCACACTTCGAATCCGGCGGCAATGGAACCCAGCGCCAGAGCCGTGTTGCCGTTCATGGCCACCATCTCGGTGGTGGGAGCGGGCGATTCGAGTACGAATTGAAAATCAAAAAAATCGGCGGCAAATTCATAGCCGTTGTTTAATAAACTCAGGTTCTGGTTCAGGACGGCTTCGGACTTTTTGCGGAAAGTTGCGGCGATCATGTCGCGCATCACGTCCATATCGCGACTGTACAAAAAACACAGCAGTCCCAGAGCGAACATGTTCTTGCCCAGACGCGGATCATCCATGACCCGTCTGGTTTCCGCTTCGATGGGTACTTCGTAGATGCGCGCACCCTTTGCGCGTAGATCGTTCAAAATATCCCGGTATTGCTTGCGGAACTGTTCCACCTCGCTATCGGCCCATATGCTATCTATGAGAATGATGGCATCAGAGGCGATGGAGCCGGCCAGAATCCGCGAGTATAGATTCATTTCATTAAAGGCGACTACCAGATTGGCCAGGTCGCCTCCGTTCCGCACCGGTTTGCGCGCCAGGCGAATGCGCAATCCACTGGTGGACCCGACCGTATGTGGAGGAGGCTGAATTTCGGCGGGAATGATTTCGACCGTCCATAGACTATTGCCCATACGGGCGGATGCCTGCGCGAAAGAGGTGCCGGCTTTCTGGGCACCCTCTCCGGCATCACAAACAAACTCAATGATGTGTTCCGAAATTTCCGTTTTCATACAGTACTCACCGATCCGAAATGGGGCCGCGTACATGCCCGGCACCTTTTTGAGACTACGTAAATCGAGAATCGCAAACACTTTTCAGAGCAATGCCGATGTGTTTTTTGTCATATAATACTTTTGCTTCCGTCGTCAGAATCATTGATTCCATATTTCTCCCATCTGATTGGCGACCCGGTAATCAGTTGGAAGCGTATGTTTTGAGTTCATTGTGCCCGATTGGTTCGTGTGGCTGTTTTTTCGCGGAACCGGCGGTAGCAGTGGCACTTGAATCCCGAAAACCGACCTAAAAAGAATTGACCCGGGATTGTACGGCCTTTAACTGCCAGGTAGCTCCTCATGGATCAATCCGGAACTCGCACAGCTCTGGGACTCGTTTCGGGCATCTGCAGCGTATTTTTTTCAACTATATACCTGACGATTCTGGAAAACCGGGCGTCCACCGTCCGCGATCTGGTTTTGAGCGGGGGCTTTTTATATCTGCTGATTACCGCCATTCAAACCTGGCGTTCCGGAGGGCGGGTGCGGTCCTATTTCCGGCAGGTATTCGCTCCGGGCTGGGTAGTTGTCTTCCTGTTTCTGGTGGCCATGAGCACGGCCGCCATCAACTCCACAGGCTACGGCCAACGTCCCATCGTCGGCATCGTTCGCTTTCTATTCTATTCCTTTGTGATTCTCATGACCATGCGCAAGCGGTTCTCGGCCGCGAACATTGCGCTCTTTCCGTTATTGGCCGTGCTTTTGTTGCCGTTGAATGGCGCGTTTTTTGCCTGGAGCGGTTTTTTATTTCCGCCGGTGGTCTTCTTTTACGCTTACTGGGTGTGGGGCCTGCATCGTGAGCAGCATGCGGATGAGCCTATCCGACAGATGCATGCCATCGATTTGAGCGTGCTGGGTTTCGTGCTGTTGTACGTTTGTTTGCTTCCATTTGCACGATCCTACCAGGAAGCGGTGATGCGGCTGGTCTTCTATGCCATATTGCTGTTGGTGTATTTTATCATCCGGTTTCACTACACAGGGCCGGAGGGATTACAGAAGATAGGCACCTGGATGCAGAGCATAGGCTCTCTGTATTCGATCCTCTTCGTAACGCTGATATTGCTATCGTTCGCGTTTCCTGAAATCGGCTGGGAGTTCGGCAAAGGTCCCAAAGGTAAAATGCTTACCACTCATGTGGCGCCTCATTTTATCTTTTTTGCCTGTCTTGCATTTGTACTGATGCGACCCGGACTCACGGTCCGGCGTCGATGGATGTATGGCCTGCTGGGTGGCGTCAATATACTGGCTTTGGTTTTCAGTATGGCGCGCGGTTCCATTCTGGCGCTCTTACTGGCCATAGTCGTCGTAACCGTAACCGTATTGTTCGTACGGCGCCTGGAGCGACGCACCCTGGTTCGCATGACGGTGGTACTCTCGGCCATGCTGCTTATTTACGCGCTATTGGTCATACTGGTTGTGGATATGTCCATACTCACCCAGTTCAGTACCATCCAGGAGCGCATGGTATTGTGGCATCATGCCTGGAAGATAATCCTGGAGTATCCCTATACCGGTACCGGAGATTTTACCGGTTTTCATTTGTTTCGTGAGTTAGCCGATCCGCCCTATCTGGAATTATCCCATCGACACGCCACCAACGTGGCGCCCTGGATCGCTCCCCACAATCTGTATCTGGCGTTGTTGATATCGGGGGGCGTACCGGCTTTTATTTCTTTCTGGGTTATCATGGGGTTACTGGCGCATCAGACCCTACGCATGTTGCGTGAACAAAACGCGCCCATTTCAAGCAGCGCGCTGGCGGTATTGCTGTGTGCCTGGCCGCTGATCGGGCTGGGCGAATCATTGATTGCCGTTTACATTCCCGCTTTTTTACTCTGGCTTACCTGGGCCCTGGCAGGCGCGCGCTTCGCGGTGCAGATGCGGGCTTTTTCGTTTGATGCCCGCGTAACTAAAACGGCTCGACTCTGGCCATGGTTGGTTTTGCCGCTGATGGGCGCATTGATGTTCGCCTGGAGTTTTTATTACCGTGCTTCCGTGCCGGTTGCCCATAGACAATCGCGAGTAACCGGGATTCTCATGCTGGAACAGGGAGCTCCGCGTTACATACCGAATGAAAAGGAAGATCGACTGGCGCAGGGTCTCAGTTATTTGAGTGCGGCGGCGGTGCTGGCGCCTCTGGATTGGCGTATTCCTCAGTTACAGGGTGAGATTACATATTTTATGAATCCGGAAGATGTGCCGACATTGCGCGCGGCGATCAATTACTATGAACATGCCGTTCGTCTCAATCAAGATCTGCCGCTGCTATGGCTACGCATGGGCGAGTTTCA
>JAGRMX010000305.1 GCA_020441025.1 Leptospiraceae bacterium | reverse complement strand
GGACAAACATGTCTGAATCTAATTTTGGGATTCAGGCCTCAATCAGTTCGCGTATCTTTGCCCTGGTTTGCTCTGAAAATACATCCCAGTACTTAGCCGGCCAATCAGGTATACTGATCCTCAATTCCTGCTCTTCGTCCGATGCGAGTTCTCCGCGACTGTACAGTACGAATTGTCGGATCATATTAGCGAGTAAATCCGGTGGGATTTGTCGTTCCCTTTGTTCGGCATTCTGGCTTTCATCGGGAACATAATGGTCTATGAGAGTGTTCAGGTGCTCCAGATCGATATTGGGTTGATTTTGTAGGATTATATTTTTGATCATGTCCCGGGCCATGCCTTTAATGTCAGGCATGTTGCTGGCAAATCGAGCCGTGGCATTGCGTGCCATCTGATCAAAATTTAAGCGGTCCAGAGGCCCTTTCTGGCGTCGGCGATTCAGGGCTTCCTCAACAATGGCGATCTCATCATCGGAAGCTTCATTCAAGATAAAGTCAGCCAGTTCATATATGGCTTTGCTATACATATTCAAATCCGTAATTGTTTGTACTGAATTCTGACATTATGTCATCCAATCGTCTATCAAAAAAGCGGCAATCCCGGGCTAAAAGTAATCGTAGAGTCGCACATGGCTTCAAGCATTCCTATTCCGAATCCGATTATCGGGACCATCTGGTGGCCGAATGTCTTCCTCATTTTCGGACTATTCGGCCCCGGCTGTTAACCTGGTTTCGACAACACCGGCGCGATTTTCCGTGGCGACGCACTTTCAACTGGTTTCATTTGTTGATGGCGGAGATGATGCTGCGACGCACACGGGCGGATCAGGTTCTGCCGGTCTACCTTGAGTTCACGCGCCGCTACAAGACGGCCAGATCCGCCGGTCAGGCCGATTCCGGAGAACTGGACGAATTATTCTACACACTGGGTCTGCATTGGCGGTCTAAGCAATTGCGAAGCACAATTCAATACATTCAGGACAACTACAATAAAAGACAGCCTCGTACGAATCTCGATTTTCAGAGCATTCCAGGGGTAGGGGACTATTCTTCCGCCATGATTCGCAGTCGACTGTATGGTGACCGTGCGGCCGCCATTGATAGCAATGTAGCTCGTTTCTTTGCCCGGGTATCGGGTCTGGAACCGCACCCGGAGAATAGACGGAACCCATATATCATTCAACTGGCGGATGCCTTTGTGCGTGGAAAATATGTTCGCGATCTGAATATCGCTATTGTGGATTTTGCGGCTCTGGTTTGCCTTCCCCGTAGGCCGTTATGTCAAAGTTGTCCACTTAGATCGTACTGCGCTACCGGCAAAAAAAACACAAGCAAGTAGAAAGTTCTTAAAAAACCACCATCACAATTGTTATTCTAAGTGAGACAATCAGGGTCCGGTGTGACAATTAATAAGCTCGACCGGCTGATAGATTTCTGAAACAACGGCAATAGGTCGCAGTAGCGGTTACAGTTTTCCTTATGAACCATTATCATCGCGCCATTCTTATATCCTTTCTATTCAGCGTAATCCCGGGATTCATTCTGTGTTTACCACTGATGCCCACCGTTTTTCAGAAAGATCTGTATGGAATTCCAATAGCCGGCATAGGCGGGATGCCGGTTAATTTTGATTTAACCGATGTTGATGGGCACATGGTCTCTTCAGCGTCCATGCGTGGAGAATATGTATTTATAGTTCCCGAACTGGATGAATGCCCGGAAAAGTGTCCCGAGTCCTTAAATCAACTGGTGTCTTTTGTAGAAAGCAGCAACCGCGATGATCTAAATCTGCTGTATGTGCAATCCGGAGAACAGGTATCGCATGAATCCCGGCAATTGCGGAATTCTATAAACCACAGCTGGTTAAAGCGCATTCCGGATAATCAACTGGGTCTGCTCAATCTCTCCGATCAACTGGGCGACTCGACCGGTTCCATTCTGGCACAGGTGCATGCATTAAATTCACCGACTACGGTTTATCTCCTGGATCGCACCGGGCGACCCCGTTTGCGTTACAGTTATGCCGTTATCGAACCCGATCGTTTGCATCGAGATCTGGCAGCACTCGAATCCCGTACGTTTTGATTTCCGAAAAGGGTACGTGAACTCCGACAAATTTACGGTGCCGGACGAGCCGGCGCTCAGGCATACTCATTGACCTGGCCACCCGGTTCGGTGCCGCCTGTTGATTTACTGATGTCCGGAAACAGGGGCGACCCGGGTACGGACAGTGCACTATTCTCCCGCAACTGATTGCCGGCCTGGACCTCCATCTGGCGGGCTCCGGCGGCGATAGCCATATCCGCCGAGGAAGGATCGCCTACCGCAAGGGCCGCATTCTGAATTTGACGCGCTTTCTGACGCGTTTTTTCCGGAGATCCGGAATCAACCGAGGTGTCTACATGAACCTCCCCCGCTACGGCATAGGGCTTACCGTCCGGACCGATGACATATTCGTACCGGGGTCCCCCACTGGCCAGACTCCCGGCTGCGGCATGGTGACGTTGCTCGTGATTGCGCACTTCCTGATCGCGCTGTTGGAGTTCACGTACCAAATCTTCTTCGGCGGAACTGAGCCCATCGGGACCTTCTTTTTTAAATGGCTGACGTGGGTCGGCCACACTCTCGGAGGACTCGACTTTACGATGCAGTAACACATGCGCCGAACGGCCCAGACCGGTGAGGCGCGCTTCGGGATTGTAAAGTACGGTGTTTAATTGCGAGAGCATTTCGGATCACCATGTGTACTATCGACCTCCGCATTGCCGTCTACATAGCCGGGGTAAATTATTCTTAATGAATTGGGAAAAATTTCAATACACGGTATAATTATAAACGTAGCGTTCGGAGAGATTGCCCGCCCGATCGCGTATGCGCGCAACCAGGGTGTGATTCCCGCGACGATATATATGATCCGGATGAAACACTTCCAGGGCACCACGATCGGGATCATGCTCAACACGGCATTCTTTCCCATCGACATAAACCGCAGCGGATGCGGGATCGATACCGCTGCCCGAATCGCGGGGATAAATCAACAATCGAAAATTTCCCCGATAAGCGCGCTGTCTTACGGGATAAAAAACCGGCGCAGCATTGTCCTGTAAAAGCGCGAAAGTACCGGTCGTGCGATAATCGACCTGATAAGCACCATCCACATAGGAACTGCCCAGTGGCCGGGGGCGATTGCTGATGGCGTATATTCCCACGCGCGCGGTTTCCTGACCGGCGAGTCGTATACGAAAGGGACCGCTAAAATCAAGGTAGGTGGGCTCCATTTGATAAGCGGCCGAAACGGCTCGCATTCCGGCCGGCAGAGCGGGCAGCGCAGTATTCTGAATTTTAAAGTGCCGATCTTCAAACAAAGTACTCGCCTTGAATTGTACGTGGAATTTTGAATCCGCGGACACCAGTTCACTATCATCACCAGCATGGGCGTTTGGTTCGGGTAAATCAATAGCATCATATTTTGTACCGTCCGATACCAATTGAAAAGACAGACGGGCTTCATTGGCGTTGGAGTCGCGTCCCCGAATCAAAACTGTCAGGGACTTCTCAGCTTCAGCGGCGCGCACCTGTCCCGCATGGCGGACCTGTACATTGGGCAGGGCGCCCGATCGGCGTTCGAAAAAATTGTAAGTATACCGGGTTCCGTAAAATATGCGCGATCTTGACAGATCATAAATATAAAAATGATTGTATCCGGCCATCAACGGCAGCTGATTGAATTGAAATGCGAATACGCGCTGATTGTTTACCAGCAACTCGCCGTCATTCAAACCCAATCGCGAACGACCGGAGGGATCATAAATTCCCGGTTGAATATGCACCGCGCCGGCTATGCGCAGATCGGGCGCGCCCTTCAATCTGTATTCGGTGATGATGGGCGCATTATTCTTCGATGCTTCCAATTCCGGATTGGATTCTCGTGCGGTCGGTGCGGGAGTATTCGCAACCGGTACCGGTTCCACGTTTAATGTAACCGGTATGTATTCTCCGTTGATTCGAGATTCCGGATGGGCGGGGCCGATTGTCAGGTCGGTTATAACCGGCGCCGTTCGGTCTTCAATGTACAATCCGTGTGTCAACGGATTCAAAATCTTATTACCATCGATGTATTCGAAGTGCAGATGCGGAAAACCAATGCCACTTTCGCCCGATAACGCGATTTGTTGCCCACGCTTTATCGGAATAGAACCGGCTGGTGGATAAAAATCAAACTCTTCACGCATTTTTATTTTTTCGAGCAATGGTTGCATGGTCGGTTGTGTCAGAATCTCATCGGCAAACGAATCGAGATGTCCATATTTAGATTGGCGATTGTCCGGATGCACTATGAATATACCGCGCCCGATACTGTATCGACCGTACATGATGCGCGAAACGTATCCATCGTCCACGCTATAAACCGGCAGACCCGTTTTACCGCCCGTGCTTAAATCCAGCCCATAGTGAAAGTGAGCGGGGCGAAACTCACCCATGGTGCCGGTGACCAACATCTCATCCAGAGGAGGACTCAGCGGACGATTCTGGCTGCGGGCATCCAGGTCCATAAAGCCCCGCTCGGTGAGTATGGCCGGCGATCCGGCATATACCGAAGCCAGTAGAATAATCAG
>JAGRMX010000304.1 GCA_020441025.1 Leptospiraceae bacterium | reverse complement strand
TCAAGAAGCCCGACATTGAGAGCATATCCGCTTTTTGTGAGCAAATTGCCGGTGCGGTGCGCAGCGCTCTGTTGGTACATGAAGCCCAGGCGGCCCGGGAAGCCAGCGAGCGGGCGCGGGCGGAAGTGGAACGCCTGAATGATTTCACGGTAAAAATTAATTCCGCCACCAATCTGGATGTGATTCTCGATTATATTTTCACGTACATTGAAAATCATTACAATCTGGAAGGCATCTGGTTGCAGTTCGTAGATACTGATAATAATGAACTGTATACATATAAACATACCCGTCCCCGCCAGATGAGCGCCGATCAGGTGGAGTTTCTGCGTAATTTAAGGTTATCCTTATCGGACGACGGCAGTATTATCTGTGACGTATATCGAAGACAAAAACATTTTTATCTGCCTCGCCGGCCGCGATCGTTTATCTATGAAACGGATCGTAAGATATTCGATCGATTGAACATGGAGTCGGTGATGATCGTACCGTTGATCATCGGCGAGGAAACCGTGGCGATCGTAACCTTTACTCGCTATCAAGAGCGTATGAATCTTTCGCGAGAGGATATACGTTCACTGACCATTTTCTGTCATCAAATTGCGGGCGCCATTTACAGTTCGCATTTGCACAGTGAAAGTGAAATCTCCCGCATGGTCGCGGAGCAGAGCCTACAGGAAGTCCGCGAACTCAAGAATCAACAGGACCTGGATTATTATCTCACATCGAATTTAATCGAGCCGCTGGGACGGGCCGCCGTCAACAGTGAAACGTCTCAGGTGCGACAATTTGTGCGTCAGAAAAAACGTTTTCCGTACATGCGCTGGACGTGCGAGATCGGCGGCGATTTTTGTTCGGCGCATACGATTTATCTACAGGGTCGCCCTTTCACCATGTTTATCAACGCCGACGCGATGGGCAAGTCTCTACAGGGAGCCGGCGGAATACTGGTGCTCGGTTCGGTGTTGCATAATATAATCGATCGAACTCCGGAGCTGCGCTATCCGTATCCGGAACAATGGTTGAAAAACGCTTATATCGATCTGGATCGAGTGTTCCGCGCGTTTGAAGGCAGCATGTATATCACCGCTCTGATCGGATTAATGGATGACGCCACCGGTGCGCTGTATTACGTGCATGCCGAACATCCCCTGCCGGTTTTATATCGGGGCGGCAAGGCCGAGTTTATAACGCCGCGCTTTCGCACTCAGAAACTGGGGTTTCTGTTGGGCGAGTTGGTGGTACGCATCAACATGATTCGATTGTTGCCGGGCGATTTTTTAGTGATCGGTTCGGACGGTCGCGAAGACATTATGCTGCGCGGCAATGAAATGAATACGGATGAAACGTTATTCTTGCGCGCCCTGGAGGAAGCCGGCGGCGATCTTGAAAAAGTGTATACTAACTTACGCACCCGGGGTATGATTACTGACGATCTATCGTTGCTGGGAGTTCAGTATGATAACCGCTATGGTAACTACCCCGCCGATCTATCGCCCGAAGTAGCCCGGGAGGTGCTTGTCCAGGCCCGGCGTGAATGGCAACAGGGATCGTATCGGCGAGTGCTGGAATTGCTGCGAAAGCCCGCCGAGTTAATTCTGATTACCGAATGCGGTCACCTGGATGATGTACATCCCGAATACGGTGACATCGTGGAACTGGTCGTTCAGGCCGCTTACCGGGAGGGGCTGCACAGTGAAGGGCGCGCGCTGGCACAGGAATACCTGCGCATGAATCCGTTGCGTTCCGAATTGGTACGTTATCGATCCCTGTTTGATGGCGCGCTCGATGAATTGGATTCGGCCATTGATTTTGGAGAGCGATTCTTTTTGCGCGAACCGGACGATGCCGAAATCATTGAGCATCTTATAAGCCTGTATGTTCAAATTAAGAATAAATCCCGGGTAGATTATCTGTACAGACGATTGATGCAGATGGAAGGGCTGGAGGAGATCAAGAAGCGTGTCGGGGAGCTGATTCGGTCGGCCTGGACTTTTTAAGCCGCGAGCTCCGAAGTTCCGATGTCCAGGCTTGAGAGATTTTACCTGGTTGAAGTTCAGAGAAAACCCGATTTGGGATTGACCGGTTCGCAATAACTCTACCAATTCAGTCAATATGGCTGCCCGGAGCGAACCATCTTTAAAGGAAGTTTCCTCAGGCTCCAATCGCAAACAACGATGGCTGGGGGTTGCACTGTTATCAGCCGCAGTGGCCGTACTCTTCGGGCATCCGTATCTGATCGAGGCCATCGGGCTGCGTTCCTACCACGGGTTGCGCATCGACCGGCCGGCATACAATTTTCAGCTGCGTGATGTTCAGGGCGATATCACAACTCTGCGTTCCTTTCGGGGTCAGCCACTGCTG
The DNA here is from genome assembly GCA_020441025.1 of Leptospiraceae bacterium. GTDB lineage: Bacteria > Spirochaetota > Leptospiria > Leptospirales > Leptonemataceae > JAGRMX01. Next base: position 2,267 of record JAGRMX010000304.1, on the reverse strand, counting down.
GTTTTTTTCGGATACTCTAATTGCACCGGCATTTGTTATCCCGCCTTGCATGAATTGAACGCCGTAGCGCTGGATGCGGATATTCAGAACGTTCTTCGAAAAAGTCGGCAGCAGGTGTCGTCGCAACCGCAACCGCAATTGCAGTCTGCACAGTACGTAAAAGAAACGGAACTGCTCGTACTTTTTATCAGTATCGATCCGGCACGAGACGGTGTGCCGGAACTCAAACGCCTGGAGGAGCTGTACGGCTCGCATTTTATAGCTCTACGCTCCGGTGCGGAAACTACCCGCTCGGTGGCCGCTCGCTACCTTACCATGTATGAGTATAATGAATCGGCTGTGGCGGACGGACGCATGGATCAATTTGCTCATCCGGGCACGGCGCTCTTCATCGATGCGAACGGACAATTGCAATTCATTTTTACCGAAATTGATAGCGCGATGATTAAATCGGATCTATCGTTTTTTTTCGCAAAATTCACGGATGTGCGTGAGGAATAGGTATGTCAGAGTTAATTTCAGTTAAGTTGAAATCGGAAGCGATTAAAGCCGATCGTTTTTTGCTATTGTTGTTGATCATTCATTTTCCTTTTGCGGCCTTTATCGTCCCATACGGCTACGGAACCATGTGGATTGGTATAATCAGCGGAGGAGTGACCGTATTGCTGGCGTTGCTGGGCTACGCTTTTTTGCGAGGCACGGTTCTGCTACAGATTTTGAATGCCATCCTTTTAATGACTTATTCCGCCATTTTCGTTACCTGTCAGCTCGGCCGCATTGAAATGCATTTTCATTTCTTCAGTGCCATGGCTTTTCTGGTCACCTATCGCGATTGGCGCTGGATTCCCGGGATGGTCGCGTATGTCGCGCTACATCACGGCATAGTAAACTATTGCCAGACACAGGGCGTGCAGATTGCGGGAATACCGCTGATGGTGTTTAATTACCGGGCCGGATGGGATATTGTATTTTTACATGCATTATTTGTGGTCTTTGAAGCCAGTATTCTATGGTGGATTTGTGTGCATTTGCGCCGACAGTTCTTCGCGCAAGAAGTAATGATTCAGGAACTAAACGATTTGCGGGAGAAAAACGCAGGTCAGATTATTCAAGAAGTAAACACAACATCGGAAAGCATGCACTCGGTCTCACGAGAATTATCGACAGCCGCCGAAAACATGGCAGAAAACAGCCAGAATCAAGCGGCTTCACTTGAAGAAACGTCCGCGGCGATGGAAGAGATTACGGCCGCCATGGAAAACATATCTGAAACTACTTCCCGGCAATATCTGGAAGTCGAACAGATGATCGAGCAGATGAATCAGCTGCGCGAAATAACCGGACGTGTCTCGAATCAGGTAGATAACGCAACAACTACCGTATCACGTACGGCAGGCAACGCGATTATGGGCGAAAAATCTTTGAATGCCATGAGCGCATCCATGGGTAAGATTGCCGAGAGTTCGGATCAAATGCGTGGGATAGTGGCTCTGATAAATGATATATCGGACAAGGTAAATTTGCTCTCTTTAAACGCTTCCATCGAAGCCGCCCGGGCGGGCGATGCGGGCCGCGGCTTCACCGTTGTCGCGGAAGAAATATCACGTCTGGCCGATCGAACCGCCGAATCGATACAGAATATCAATCAATTGATTGAGATGAGTTCGGGATTGGTGCGAGATGGATTGATTACCATGCGCGACAGCAATAGCGTGCTGAAGAGTATTATTCAAGATGTCGAATCCATAAATTCCGTTATAAAGGAGATCCATGATTCCATGGAACGTCAGACCGAATCGTACAGCCGATTTACCGGACAACTGGACGCGGTGCGCACCGTGGCCAACAATGTGAAAACTTCCACTGAAGAGCAAAAATCTTCGGTGCGAGAAATCATGGACTCACTTTCCCGGATCAACGGCGTAACCCAGGAGAATGCCACGACTGCCGATCGGGTATCGGCCATTGCGGAGCAAAACCAGGGGCTGGCGCAGGATCTGATGCAGAAGATCGCCGGCCTCAGTCGGTGAACATATCAATCGATTTCCGCATGGTATCAGTGATCGATATCAAGCCGGTTCTGGAGTCAGGGGGGGGCAGCGTTGAACGAGCGCTTCGGTTTGAACTGGACGCGTCGATAACGAGGCGGATGATTATCCTGATTCATGACCCTCACTCAATTGCGTTACATTGTGGCGGTGGATCGCCATGGAAGTTTTGCGCGTGCCGCAAAGCAGTGTCTGGTTACGCAACCGACGTTGAGTTTA
>JAGRMX010000303.1 GCA_020441025.1 Leptospiraceae bacterium | reverse complement strand
CCTGGGAGCACTATGACACCGAAGGCGCGCTGTACCTGACCATTGAATACAAACCGGAACCGCGCCGCACGTTTCTATTGTTGGAAGTCAAAGACTACGGCAATGAGAACGGCGCCTATCGACGCTACTATCCGGATGGTTCGCTGGAAGAAGAAGGCTATTTCTGGTCGGGTTATTTTGACGGTCCGGTTCGCCGCTGGCACGCCAATGGTAAGCCGGCCATGGAAGGTCGGTACGATCAAGATAATAAAACCGGTACCTGGAAATACTATTACCCGGACGGTACACTGGACCATGTGGAGCAGTACAGCAATGGTAAATTGAATGGCGTGCAACGCAATTATTACCCCGATGGTTCACCGTATCATGTGAGTACGTTTGTCGACGGCCAATTGAGCGGTCCCCCGGAGATTTTCCCGCTGGCCAGATAACATGCAACTCCGGTCCCATGGAAGAATATACACAATGGGATTGTGGTGTGTATTGCTGGCCTATGATGCCGCACTGGCATTGACTTTAATTTACTTTCTTTTTCTTGCACCACTGGCATATATTTATATGCTGCTGCTGCCGATACCGGTACTGGCGCCGTTGTACCTTTTTCGTCGTCTTTATCCGCCCCCCGATAGTCGGGAACGTTGGTGGCTTTATATACGGCTGATTGGAATAACGGTACTGCTGCTTCTGCGCGCGGGAATCGATCTGTGGCTGCCCATTCGAATATGACCAACCGAATCCGACGCGATTACTCGCAGTCCGCTTCACCGTCAACACAGGCCGGATCGATGGCCGCCCCTTCTGGTAAAATTTCCGATGTAGTTCGTTTTTTTAACCGGTTTTCAAATTCCAACGGAAAATCGAGCACACAACCCACTCCCGGCTATCAACTTAAAAAAGATCGTGTTCAAGCGAGCCGGGGCACTGCCGGAAAGGACAAATCGCAATCAACATACATACTGATTCATTACGGCGCGCGCAATCTATTTGAATTGAACATCCCACGCTTTCAGGGACGTCCCATTCATCTTGCGGTCGTGGCCCTGTTTGCGCTCTTTTTTATACTTTGTTTTACTCTGCTGGATACGCATGCCACCCGGGTAGGACAGGGCGGCCAACCCGATGGTGCTCTGGAAGCGCAGTTGCTGGAGCAGCGTGGTCAGTTGATCAAGTTGCAGTCGATTCAGGCTCGGATCCGCAGTCGGATACAAAATCGGTCCGAACCGGAAACGGATTTGTTTCTAGAATCGCTGCGTGCGGAATCGGATGTATTTCATCAGATACAATGGAGCGCTCGCGCCAATGCGGCCTATGCGGCCGATTCGGGCGCGTTCATTGATATGTACAGCATGCTGATTCGCGGCATTCCACATCGGTCACCGTTGGGCTCCGACCGCCTGATTGTGAACTCGCCCTTCGGTCGCCGTTTTGATCCTTTTCGAAGAAATCGATCCGAATTTCATCGGGGCCTGGACTTAAAAGGTTCTACGGGAAATCCGGTACTCGCTCCCGCGGATGGAGTTGTGATGGAAGCGCGCCGCAGTCGTTATGGCTACGGCAATCGCGTGCGCATTCTGCATCCGTCCGGGTACACTACCGTGTTTGCGCATTTAAGCAACATTCATGTGACCACCGATCAAACCGTTCGGACCGGCGATTTGATCGGCAATGTGGGCAGCAGCGGTTATTCCACCGGGCCGCATCTGCATTATGAAGTCCGACAGGATGATGTCGCCATCAATCCGCAGGATTTTATGGTCATCGATTAATGCATCCACGGATGCGGTTTTTTGAACTACTCTGGATCGTTTCAATCCAATTTTCTGAACGACCCCGGAGTAGCGAAACCTGGTTTAATTATTTTCACTTACTTACTTTCGTGCTAACCGCCACACGAATTCTTTTGCCGGGCACACGCCTTTCAATCCCCCCGGCACTTCCAGCGATTCGCACAGCTCAATTGTATATTGTGATGCGTAAAATTCCCGCACTTGCCCGGCGCTTACCGAGAAAGGCGGTCCCTGCTGTCTATTCTGGTCATATTCAAAGGTTATCAATAACTGGGGCGCATTACCGGTGATGTGCACTAAATGCTGTGCGTAACGTGCACGCATGCCATCGGGCAGCGCAACCAACGCGGCCCGATCGTATATCGCATCCACCGAGCCGAGCATGTCCGGTGTTAAATGAAAAATATCGCCGGTAAATATATCAATGTCCGCTGCACTGTACTTATGCAGATCCGCTACGGTACTGATTTCGGGTTTCAGATTCAATTCATCGAACAATTCACGCACGGCCTGCTCGGCCAATTCCACGCCCACTACCCGACAGGCGTTCATGAGCAACCAGTTGATATCGACCGTCTTACCGCACAGCGGCACAAACACGCGACTGTCTTCCGGCAACTTTAATCTCGGAAAATTGCGTATCAAGAGCGGATTGGGCTCTCCGGTGTGAAAGCCAATGCGCCGTTCCTGCCAGCGTTGTAACCAGAACTCCCTGTCCATTTTAAATTCTCCCGGGCACTTACCTGTAAACACGCTGTTGCGTGCATTACAGCACATCACCTACGCTACGTTGAAACCAGGCGTTCCAGATGTCGCAAAATCATTTCCGGTTCCATATCCCGCATGCATCGAAAATGCTGCTGGGGACATTCGCGTCCACCATGCGTACTACAGGGACGACAATGCAGATCGCTCAACTCGGCTACGGCGGTCCGCGGAGCAACCGGAGCATAGCCCAGGGAAGGGGCCGTCGGACCAAAAATCGAAACCAGCGGCAAACCGGCGGCACAACCGAAATTGGACCGGCGCGGAATCGTTGGATACCAACAATAGACTCTGCTCCATCAGGGCATACAATCCGGGCAGGCTGGTCTGACCGGCCACATTGAAAACGCGTTCCTGAATATAGGGCGGATACAATAATCGCACCCAGCGCTGCACCCGGTCGTTGATTTCACGATCGCCCGGCGCGCCTACTAACAAAACCGGACTGCGGTAGCGACGAATCAGGTCATTGGCCAATCGGGCAAAACCCCAGGCGGTCCAGCGTTTGGTAGGCCATACCGAGGATGGGCCCAGTAAGATCGGGCGGCGAACATCCAGGTCGCGCAGCAATTGTCGCGCTTCCTGACGCGCGCTGTCATTTACGAAAATTTTTAGATCGCGCGGGCATTCGGCGGTATTCACCCGCAATGCATCCGCCAGAAAGTCCAGCAAGCGATCGATTTCGATACGTTGCGTATTGCGACGCAGTCGATGGGTATAAGCCAGCCGGGCGAATCCCGCCGAACCGTAACCATAACGTTCTGGAATGCGCGAAAACATGGCCAACAAAGAAGTGCGATGCGATTGATGCGGACTCAGCAGTATATCGAAATGGCGGGAACGAATTTCACGGGCCATGCGTAACATACCTGCCGGTCCGCGATGATTGCGCTTTTTATCGATGACCAGCACCTCATCCACAGCCGGATTCTCGGAGAGCAGGGCGACCGCTTCCGGTTTGACCAGTACCGTCAGGGATGCATCCGGGAAAAAGTGCTTGAAAGCGGCTATCATGGGCGTAGTCAGTATGACATCGCCGATAAATGCGGTCTGGATAAGTAATGCCTTCTTCAAGTCTGACATGGAATAATAAATCAACCGGCGCGCAGAACACAAAATCCGCGGGTGCCCGCCGCAGTCTCTGGCGCTTTTTTCAGTTTCGAATCGGTCCCTGGCGCGTCGGGCCGACCATTCTGGATCGTTATATTTTAAATGAAATCGCGCAACCCTTTCTGATTTTCCTGCTGTTTTTTACGGTACTGTTCGTATCCATCGCCCTGAAAGATGTCATTGGAGACCTGCTTTCCAAGGGAATCGATCCATTAAAGATCGGTGAGTTTTTATCGTACCTGGTCCTTGAAAACTTAACCGTTACGCTCCCGGTGGCCTGTCTCTTTGCCGGCATCCTGGCGGCCGGACGCCTGTCGGGCGATTCCGAAATTACGGCTCTGCGCGCGGCCGGCGTCAGCTTTCCGCGCATTTACATCATATTCGTTTTTGCGGGAATTCTATCGGGCGCCTGCGTACTGGTCATGAATTTCTGGGTAGGGCCCATCAACGCCAAAGCCCGGGAAGATTTTCAGGATTGGTTGAATACATACCATTCCTTGAGCCTGGTGCGACCGGGTCGCTTTCTGGGACGTCCCAATTTTGACGGCCTGTCCACCAGCGGTCAGGATATTTACGCCGAGCGCAGAGAAGGGAATGTATTGAAAAATGTACAGATCCGCAAGTGGCATTCGGAACTGGATCTGATCAACAGCGAGAAGGTGGAAATTCAGGGCCAACAAATCGGCATCGGCGCCGGCTTCATCACGCAAATCATTCATGCCGACTCGGGTGAGTTGCTTTCGCGTTATACCGGCGAAGGCGAGCCCGAGAAATTTATTCGCTTCAGCGACGGCTACTTAATCGAACTGGATGAAAAGCAGAGCGGATACCAGGTTACCAATTTTGAAAACGGCTATCTGGATTATGTAATCCCGCCGCCGCCCAAACCGCTGGGGCGTTTGAATGTGAATGCCACCAACTTCACATTCTTTGAGCTGATTGATTATATAAACAAGTTACGCGACGGCGGATTCGAAATCAATCC
>JAGRMX010000302.1 GCA_020441025.1 Leptospiraceae bacterium | reverse complement strand
GTGCGGCCATGGCTCTCAGTTCAGTTTCGGTGGTTTTGAATGCTTTGCGCCTCCAGCGCCTGCGTTTGCCGGATCGTACGTGAACACCAATTGCAGTACGTGAACACCAATTGCAGTACGTGAACACCAATTGCAGTACGTGAACACCAACTGCTGGTAAGTGAACTCCAATCGACTTGAATGCGTCGAAGGTTGTCAATGTATCCCAAAAGATCGGCTGGTAGGCTTAATGCGATTGATAGTTCTGGTTTGAAAAGATGGTCCGCCAGGTGGCGGCGATATCAGCGCTTTTCATGAGAGCGGTGCCGATCAAAACCGCATCCACATAGGGATCGACCCGCGCCAGACCTCCGGGGCTTTCCACACCGGATTCTCCCACAAGGATGCAATCAGGCCGTGCCGATCGGATTTGGGGCGCTATTCGGGCGGTCAGGCCCAGATCCATTTCCAGCGTATCCAGGTCGCGATGATTGATGCCAATGATGCGCGCGCCGGATTGCATGGCGGCTTCCGCTTCCGCTTCGTTGTGAATTTCCACCAGTGCGTGCAATCCCCATTCCAGGGCCGCATGCTGCAATTCGACCAACTGCTGCGCGCTCAATATGCGTACGATTAACAGAATGGCCGAGGCGCCAATTTCCCGGGCTTCTCGAATCTGCAACGGTGACAGAATGAAATCTTTGCGAATGATGGGCAGTTCCGCCTTGCGAGCCGCCATCAAATCGGCATTGCAGCCCTGAAAAAAAGAGTGATCTGTTAAAACTGATAGAGCCTGAGCGCCACAATCACGGTAGGCCATAGCAATGCCGGCCGGATCGTAGTCCGGTCTTATGAGTCCCATGGAGGGACTGGCTTTTTTGCACTCGGCAATTACCCGGATGGGACTCCCTGCCGGGCGACGCAGAGCGGCGGCAAAGTCCGGTTGTACGTGAACTCCAACTGCATCGGATGGGGCCACGTAATCCGACGGGGAATCCTGATAGGCGGGATTTTGCTTCAGAACTTCAATTTCCTCCCATTTTGCGGACACAATTCGATCCAGCAAGGAAACAGGAGTGGATGGGTCAAAATGACCGGAAGGGTGCCGGGTAGGGTCAGGCATTCAGCGCTTCGGCTTCGGATTCGTAAATGTCAAACAGGGATGTCAGTTCAATGACATCGAATATACGCCGCACCGACGGACGGATGGAGCATAATTTAAGACTGCCTTCCCTGGAATTCAATTTACGCAGGGTGGCTATGCAGGCGCGAAAACCGGACGAACTCATGTACTCCACCTTTTCCATGTTGAGCACAATATGCTTATTGCCTTCTTCAATGAGCTTGCTTAATTCTTCCTCGACTTCGTTGGCAACGGAGACATCCAGTCTGCCTTCCAGGTAGACTACCAATCTGTCGTTTGCTTTCTTGGTATTCAACAAAACCGACCCTCCGGAAACACGCGGCAACAGAATCACAACCACCGGCCGAATGTCAATTAATTTGAGGCGCGTAGAACCTTTTTATTTTGACCTCCGGATGAAGAGACCTTGAATACGCTTATGCCTCGTTCCTCGAATGTCGGATTGCTGATCATTGACGCGCATGCCATGGCCTATCGGGCCTATTACGCGCTACAACATCAAAACCTCACCCATCCCGCCACCGGGCAGCCTACATTCGCCATCTTCGGGTTTTTTCGTATGTTGTTCAAATTACTGGCCGACTATGCTCCGCAGAATGTGGCGGTGGTCTGGGATCCGCCGGGCGGTGCTTCGTTTCGTAATGATATGTACGATCAGTACAAGGCCAATCGCAAACCGATGCCGGATGATTTGCGTCATCAGATAGATGAGATCAAAGAACTGCTGGATAAAACCGGATTCCCGCTTCTACAGATTGGCGGTTACGAAGCGGACGACGTTATGGGCAGTCTGGCCGCGCGATTTGGTAAAAAAATGAAAGTATTTTTAATCAGCGGTGACAAAGATTGTTATCAGCTGCTGAGTAAGAACGTGAAGATGTTGCGCGGCGCCAAAGGTGTGACGGAATTCATCGAGATCGATCCGGATTGGGTCAAGCAGGAACTGGGAATCGATATCAAGCAGGTCACCGATTACATGGGTCTGGTGGGCGACAGCAGTGACAACATTCCGGGCGCCAGAGGAGTAGGACCTAAAAGCGCGGCGAAGCTGCTGGAAGAATACAAATCCCTGAAAAACATTTATAAGAATCTGGGCAAAATCAAACCTGACGGGTTACGCAAGAAACTGGAAGAGCACAAAGAGAATGTATTTTTGTCTCAGGAACTGGCTACCATCAAAATCGACGTGCCGGAAGCGGAAGAGATCCAGGCGGATACGTTGAAGACGCCCGATTATCTAAAAGACGATATACTGCAATTGTTTCGTCATGAAGGCTATAACGCCATCTATGACGATCTTAAGAAGGCGCGCGATAAACAGAAGGGCAAAGGCCAGACTGATAAAAAGGACGAAGGAAAGGGACGGGCCGATTCAAAATCGAAATCGCCCGGACGAAAATATGAGTTAATTGCGGATGTTGAGTCGTTGGAAAAAGCGATTGCCGCATTAAAAAAAGCCATGGGTAAGACCGGGCCGCTTGCGGTGGATACGGAGACCGATCATCAGGAACCCATGCGCGCACGCCTCGTAGGCATCTCTCTATGCGCGCGCATGGGCACGGCGTACTATATTCCATGGCCGCCGGAAGATTCGGAGTTTGCCGGGCAGGGGCCCGATCAAAAAAAAGCGCTGCCGGTTCTTAAAAAATTTCTGGAAGATCCCGCGCTGCGGATAGTCGGCCAGAATATAAAGTATGATATGATCGTGTTGGGCAATCACGGTATACAAATGCCCGCGCCTTTTTTTGATACGATGATCGCTTCGTATTTATGCAATCCCAATGTGCGGCGTCACAATATGGACGATATGGCCATGGACTTGCTTCAGGTGGATACCATTAAGTATGAAGACGTGGTCGGTTCCGGTCGCAATAAGAAAACAATGGATCAAATAGATCCCGAGCAGATTCGCGATTATGCCTGCGAAGACGCGGACATTACGCTGCAATTGCATGCGGCGCTCTTGCCGCAGTTGAAACGGAAGAAGCTGGAGTCGGTCAATGCGGATATCGAATTGCCGCTGGTTCCGGTGCTGGCGGATATGGAACGGGAAGGGGTGGCCATCGACCGCGATTATTTTAAGAAGTTGTCCGCCGACTATGAAAAGAAGCTGAGCGGCATCGAAAAAAAAATCTACAAAGCGGTGGGCTATGAATTTAACATCAACTCCACAAAAGAATTGCAAAAGATTTTGTTCGAGGATTTGAATCTGCCGAAGGGCAAGAAGACCAAGACCGGTTATTCCACCGATCAGAGTGTACTGGAAGATTTAAAAGACGCCCATCCGGTAGTCGCCAATTTGCTGGAACACCGTAAGTATAACAAACTTAAATCCACCTATGTGGACGCGCTGCCCGAACTGATCAATCAATACACCGGTCGTATTCATACCAGTTTCAATCAAACCATTGCGGCCACCGGCCGACTTTCTTCGGTGGACCCCAACTTGCAGAATATTCCCATCCGGGAAGATACGGGTCGCGCGATTCGCCGGGGTTTCGTGCCCCGTAAAGGCAACGTGCTGTTGTCTCTGGATTATTCGCAGATAGAATTGCGGATCATGGCGCATTATTCCGGTGACGCGGCGTTGATTGAAACGTTCGTGAAGCAGGGTGTGGACATTCATACGCGCACGGCCGCTTCGTTGTTTAAGGTGAAAGAAAGCGAAGTCGATCCGGATATGCGTTCGCAGGGTAAGGCGGTGAATTTTTCGATTATCTACGGTGTAACCGAATTCGGGCTGGCGCGTAATCTGGGAATCTCCCGGGAAGAAGCGCGATTGTATATCCAGCGTTTCTTTGAGCAGTATCCGGGCGTGCGCACGTTTATGGATGAGACGATTTTATTTGCCGAACAAAAAGGTTTTGTACAGACACTGAGCGGTCGTCAGCGTCAGATTCCTGAAATTACATCCAGCAATCGATTTCGCAAGGAAGGCGCGCAACGCACCGCCATCAACACGCCCATTCAGGGCACCAGTGCCGATATAATCAAACTGGCCATGATTCAAATACATAAAGATTTTCAAAAGAAAAAGTTTGAATCGCGTATGATCCTACAGGTGCACGACGAATTGCTCTTTGATGTCGTGCCGGACGAACAAGAGGCTGTGCTCGCGGTCGCCGGCAAGCGGATGGAAAATGCCATGCAGCTGAAAGTGCCGTTGCTTGTAGAGCACAGCTTCGGACAGAATTGGGATGAAGCCCATTGATGCTCGCCCGGTTTGCGCGCCTACTTAACCAGATTTCTGGCCGCAGCGTTTCCGCCGTTGACACGGAACATCCGTGTTCCGGGTCAACGTAGTTTCCCTCCATGGAAACTGACGTAAACGCTGTGGCCAGAAATCAACATTATTCACGCGCAAAGGGACTCGCTTTGAATGCGCGTGGTTGCTATAGGTGCTTGAGTGCAGATATACTTAAGCGGAGAAAGCCGAGTAAATATGAATGTTTTTGCTAAATTTTTACAATCGCGTTTAAGAATCGGCTTTTGTGATTTCTTTCGCGCGTAAACGAAAGAAGGCCCATAGTACGGGAAAAATAAGAACACTGCAGGCCGCCAGAAT
>JAGRMX010000301.1 GCA_020441025.1 Leptospiraceae bacterium | reverse complement strand
CCGCCAGAATTTCTTCCCGCGAAAGGTGTTGAACCCCCCACTCGCGTACTCCCGGCGTATCAATAAGCAGGCAATCATGAGCGGAATCTTCTCGAATAAACAGGGCCGCGTTGGTGGTGGTATGCTTACCCTTGCCCGTGGACGAACTGATGTCCCCGATTTTCTGGGCGCTGCTGTTTAAAAGGCGATTTAACAGGGTGGACTTGCCGGTTCCCGATTGGCCGCACAACAGACTGACGCCCCGATCCAGCAATGCGGTCAGCTCTGACAGGCCGGGAAATTCAGCGGTCCATTCAATAGAGGATACCGCTTCCGATGCGATTAAATTGGCGCAGTAGACCGGATAAAAACGATTGTACTCGGAAAGTACGGCGTGCAAATCTTCCTCATCCAACTCATCCACCAGGTCGGGCTTGGTAAAAAGTAGAACGGGTTGCACCTTACCCGCATGGCAGGAAACCAGAAAACGATCGATAAAACCGGTGCGCAGGGGCGGTGTGCTCAAGCTGGCAACCAGCACCGCCCGATCCAGATTGGCGCCCAGCGATTGAATTTCGTACTGGGTGGCGCGCTGGACCGCATTGCGTCTTTCCAGCACCTCTTCAATAATGGCATTGTTGTGTTCCCGTAGAAATCGCACCCGGTCGCCCACCATAATAAGATGACGTTCTTTCAGCGGGTCCTCGCCGGGCGGACGCGAGCCTTTCTTATGACGACTCTGCAAACGCAATCGTCCCCGGAGTTTAGCGCGCAATTCGGGCTGTAAATCCGGCAAAGGCCGCACATTGTAATAGGCGCCGTAAACCAGACTGATGATTCCTTCCTGTGTTTTACTCACTGATTCGATTCCACATACGAATCTGACTGCCGCCCTGTTCGCGCAATCGATCGCCACGAAAATGATAAAAGCGCTGGATAATCGGACCGCCGCCCCTTGGTTGCAGTTCAAACAAAAAGTAATTCTGTGGATTCTCCACCATGCGAACGATATCATACGCGGTACGTCGATCGCCGTGCTCTTCCACATACGCGGGATCGGGTGGCAGCTGAAAATGAATCCGATCGGGCGGGGCTTCCCAGACGCCGATGAACCGTGGGGCGGGATAAATCTGATTTCCGCTGATGGCAATGGGTTTGTGTTGTTCTTCGGTAACACAGCCTGTGAGTAACAGCAGGGTCAAGCCGACGGCATATCCTGGTTTAGTTTGCATGATTTTCTCTTTTCTTCCGGATGGAGCGATGGGTCTACGATCCGACATTCAGGCCGACAGTCCGGAAATAAAACCAAAAAAAACGCGCATCCACAAAAATAGCGGGAAACACGATTTTCCGGCATGCCGAACGATTAAAAGGGCGCGGAAAGAGTGCTTGAAGGCGGCCGAGGGAATGTATAATCATGCCAGCAACAATCCTGGCGCAGGTACCACGTGAACTCCAATTCTACCACCGATGACTACTTTCCGGGCACGGCTCAGAGCGAACAGCAACAGTTGGACGCTTTTAAGAAATCCCTCATTCAATTGCGACCGGTTCAGGACATCTGTCAGATGGTGGTAGCCTTTCTGAAAGATTTTCTGCAAGCCCCTAACATGGGCATCTATCTCTGGAACGAAAGCAGCGGCGCGTTCACCGTCTGGCCGGAAGAAGCCCGGGACGAACAAAATCGATTGATGATATATGATCCTTTTCTGTTGTACATTTCGGATCACGACCGGGTATTCATGGCCGATCAAATGGCGCACCTGCCCGATAGCGATCCGGAAGTACGCAGCGGCGGCCAGCGTCTTTTTGAAAGCAAAAACGCCGATATGATCATTCCATTGGTACTCAATCAATCTCTGGTGGGATTGATCTACGCCGGCCAGGCGCAACGCGATTTACACAGCGAGCATATTCTCAGGCGTATCGAAGAGATTCGGTCGCTGGCAGTAATGGCGCTTTCCAACGCCATTCTATACTCCCGTCTGGAAGGAATCCTGGAGCACCTCGAAGAAAAAGTCAAAGAACGCACCCGGGAACTGGAAAATGCTCAGAGCCAGCTAGTGCAGAGTGAAAAAATGGCCATGCTGGGTGTGATGGTAGCCGGTATCGCCCACGAAGTTAACACGCCGTCGGGCGTAATTAACGGCAGTGTGGACAACATTGAAAACAACCTGGGCTTTGTTCTCAGTTCTCTAAGGCAACTGCGTCGCTCCATATCTCCGGAAAAAATGGAAGTAATGTTTCGCACCATTCGGCTGGTGGCGGTAGGTGTATTCACTGTGCGCAATCGTAACGTGCGCGATAGCTTTCGTCGGAAAAAAGAACTGGGCGCGGCCCTGGAAGAACGCGGCATTCCACACAGCCGGGACCTGGCGGCCTTTCTGGTGGAGAATGGTCTGTACGCTCCCGAAGGCGGCAGCGAAGAAACCGAAGAAATGCGCCGATTTTTAGGCGGCATACTCATGCGCGGAATGATCACTCTCTTTGGTGATTTAAACGCGGAAGACTCTAAATTTGTTTTTAAATTTTTACGCGAGGTCGGCAACTGCGCGCGAAATTTACAGAACATTCGCAACTCCATTCGCAGCATTGTCCGCATTGTGCGGGCCTTGAAATACTATTCGCATCTCGATCAGGGTGATATGACCGAAGCGGACCTGCATGAGGGCCTGGAAAACACGTTGATTATTATCAGCAGCGTTATGAAAGACCATGTAGAAGTAGAACGCGATTACGGCGAAATCCCGCGGGTGGTCTGCAACCCGGACGAGCTGAATCAGGTATGGACCAATATCATTACCAACGCCTATCAGGCGTTGAAAAACCGCTCGGATGCCCGCATCGTCTTAAAAAGCCGGGCCACGGAGAACCGGGTGGACATATCGATTCGTGACAATGGTCCCGGAATGTCGGCGGATGTATTAAAAAAGATCTGGGATCCTTTTTTCACTACGAAAGATCAGGGTGAAGGCAGCGGACTGGGACTGGGCATCGTAAAGGGCATTGTGGAAAAACATAACGGGCACATCCGGGTCAATTCCAGTCCGGGGCAGGGCACCGAGTTTATCTTTTCCCTGCCGTTGCGTCAACCCGGCAAATGACCAAAGTGATCAATCTTCGGCCCAATCTTTAGCCCGTTCGACCGCTTTCTTCCAGAAGCGAATTTCCCGCTGCCTGCGATCATCTTCCATCTTCGGCTGGAACGTAGTCGTATCCGATTGCAATTGCAATAATTCATTCACGTCCTGCCAGAAGCCCGCTTCCAGACCGGCCAGATACGCGGAACCCAGGGCGGTGGTGTCCACATTGGCGGGGCGTTCCACCGCCGTGCCCAGAATATCCGCCTGGAATTGTAACAGAAAATCGTTTGCGGTCGCGCCGCCATCCACGCGTAACAGATCCATTTTCTTTCCGGTATCCGCTTCCATGGCGGTCACCAGTTCATACGATTGCATGGCGATCGATTTCAACGCGGCCCGGGTGATGCTGGCCGGCGAAGTATCCCGGGATAGTCCGAAGATGGCGCCCCTGGCATTTTGATTCCAGTGCGGCGCGCCCAGGCCCACAAAGGCGGGAACAAACACAACATCGTCCGCTCCTTCGGCCTTAATCGCCATTTTTTCGGACTTAGCGGCATCATTAAAGAATTGCATATAATCGCGCAGCCACTGCACAACCGCTCCCCCGATAAACACCGCGCCTTCCAACGCATAGCATACCCGACCCTGATCGTTGCAGGCCAGGGTGGTGATCAATCCGGAACGACTGATTAAAAATTCATCGCCGGTGTTGAATAACAGAAAGCAGCCGGTGCCATATGTATTCTTGGCTTCACCGGGATTCACCCGCAACTGACCGAACAGAGCGGCTTGCTGGTCGCCGATCAAGGCCAGCACCGGAACGCCGTCGGCGAAGTCGGGCACGTTGCGAGTGGTGCCATACGGCGCGCGACTGTCTTTGACTTCCGGTAATATAGCTGTAGGGATATTCAGCATTGCCAACAATTCCGAATCCCATTCTTTTTTTTCTATATTATAAAGCATGGTGCGGCTGGCATTGGTATAGTCGGTGGCAAACGCCGCGCCGTCGGTCAGTTTGAACAACAACCAGGCATCGATTGTTCCGGCACACAACTCGCCTTTTGCGGCCCGGTCCCGCGCTCCGGAAACCTGATTCAGGATCCATTCAATTTTAGTGCCGGAGAAATAAGCATCAATGACCAGACCGGTTCGGGAACGTACCAATTCCTCATGGCCCTGTTTTTTAAGTTCCTCGCAACGAGCGGCGGTGCGACGGCATTGCCAGACGATGGCATTGTGGATGGGCTTACCGGTATTACGATCCCAGACTACCGTAGTTTCACGCTGGTTGGTGATGCCGATGCCCACACAATCCTTCGCCTTGAGTTTGCCCTTTTTAAGCGCCTTTTTTAATAGAACCGTGACGCCTTTCCAGATTTCTTCAGCGTCATGTTCTACCCAGCCCGGACGGGGGAAGTGCTGAGTAAACTCCCGATACTCGGACGCGATTACCTGTCCTTTTTTATTAAAACAGAAAACGCGTGAGCCGGTAGTGCCCTGGTCGATGGAGATTACAAATTCTTTGCCGCTGCTCTTATCTTTTGCCATGGGTACGTTCTGCACTCTGACCCGGGAGCGGCAAGTGATTTTAAGACGCTAAAGGGCGTGTACGCCATCCCTGCGGATGAAACCGA
>JAGRMX010000300.1 GCA_020441025.1 Leptospiraceae bacterium | reverse complement strand
CTGGTTGCTTTCGCGTTCAAACCGGGCCTCGACTTTTTGATCGGACTGAGTGTCGGTTATATAGTAAGCCGCCAGGGTTACCAGTAATGATAATCCCAGGATCAACCAGTGCAACCAGTGGAGAGCACTCAGAATGCCTCCGCCCGGGCGGTGCTCATAAGCAGGATTGGACATGTGAACGGAAACAGTTTTTAACCGCTGTTAAAACATCAACCGGTAAAAGGTGTTTATGCGGATTAACTTCATAACATAGGACGCAGGCAAACGTGAGAACCTGTATTCTAAAATTGATTATACACACTGATTTTTTGCCGGGCAATCAAATAAGCGGATCGGCGCCAATTTCGCCGATAATTTCGGTATGCAATCAAACAGCTGATGTTAAGCGATGCTCTGTTCCGGTTCCAGGTCCAGTTCCGCATAGAATCGGAATAATCCATCCTGATTGAATGGCAGGCGTCTTTCGGATGAAAGATACGATTGAATGCCCTCTATTTCTCCGACCGCGCTACGCAGAGCCATCAATCGGGGATATTTCTGCGCAATGATCGCGTATGTTCGCGGCAGGGCATATTCCAATCCGGCTAATAACTGAAAAAGAGACAGATCCGGATAGCCGGTGCGATCGCCCACCAGAAAGGGACCGTTGTTTTGTTCCAATATCAGCGCATAGTAATCCATCCATTTCCAGATGCGCGTATTCACAAAACTGTGCGTGGCGCGTAGCGCCTCAACTTTTTGTTCTTCATAGTACAGCGCGGTGGAAATGGGATGATGGAGATTATGTATCTCGGCTACCGTATCCAGTATGCATAACTGAATTTGTAAACAACGTCGGGTCTCTGCCGGCGAGTTTCCACCGAGGCCCAGTAAAGGACCGATATAGTCCAGGATGGCGGCGGTTTGAAACAGATTGATTTGCTTATGTCGCAGAACCGGAGGAGCGAAGGGGCCTGCCGGCAGAGAAGGCGATAGGACGGCGCGCAGGGCCGCTAAACCGCCACCGTCCGATTCGGGCATTCGGCAGACATCCCGGTAGCGGGTGCCGGTTGCCTCAAAAGCCAGCCGAATAAATTCACCCCGTCCCTGTAAAAAGGGCCAGTAGAAAAGTTCGAATTCAAATGGATCCGTGGAATTGCTCTCAGAGGTTTGTCTGGCGGACATACCAACAGGGAAATACAGACGGCGCCACTGTCAAAAAAAAGTTCCGCATGTTCCAGGTCGCCGGAAGCTCCGGTTTTTTGAGATTTTTTCGTTAAAACACTGCTTCCGGCGTATACATATGCATTCTCCGCTTTTTCCGATTGTCAGGTCTCCGCGATTTTTGAGATTTGTATCTCTTTTTATAAGCAGTTCCGGGCTATCCGCATTGCTTTTCGGAGCAATGAATTTGACGCACGTCCCGACGGAATTGTCCGCGTGGTTTTGGGCGTTGTGAGAATGGAATGAAGACAATGGGCAAACGAATTATTGATTTTATTTATAAAAATCGCGGCAGCAGCGGGTTGTTCTTAAAGTATCTGTTGATTGTGATTTTACTGCAATCCGTATTCCGTCTCTGCTTTGTCTTATTATATTCGTACCGTTTGGAAGATACGCCTTTCGGTGATTTGCTGCTGGCGTTCGTCATGGGCCTGCGTTTCGATATGGCTTCCGGGGCCACTATTCTAATGCCATTTTTTCTATTGTCCCTGGTGGGTGTTTTAAATCGCTTTAGCTGGTATCGGCGCCTGTGGGCTTCCGCGCCGTTGTTGGTGATCGTTTGGTTGATTGCGCATGAGACCGCCGATATCATCTACTTTGAAAACGCCAATAAACACATCGGGTACGAAGGCTTTGCCTTTCTGGGTGACCTCGCGCTTTTATTGAAATCCGCCGTATATCAAAATCCGTATGTGGTTATCGCCGCGTTTCTGGGCCTGCTGGTCGCGGTGGCACTCATGGTATTCGCATATCGACGTTTTATTCATGATTATGATTTTCCCCGCGACGTTTCTTACCGCATTGCCGTTCCGCGCGTTTTAGTATTTCTGATAATTGGCGTTATACTTATGCGCGGCGGTTTACAGGAACGTATATTGCGACCGAGCACGGCCCTCATCGGTCAGAACGACTTTGTGAACAACATTGCTCTGAATCCCGTTTTTACCATGCTGGTGGATGTGCGCAGCTATTCGGTACCGGCTGATAAACGCATGGATATGGAAGAGGCGCTGTGGTTGGTGCGCAGAGAAATCGATTATCCCGGTGCCGAGTTTATCAGTGAAGAGTATCCTTTGATGCGCAAAACGATCGTACGGCGCAAACCCGCGACCCCGCCCAATGTGGTGATTATTCTGATGGAAAACTGGACGGGTAAGTTCGTGCAACCGATCGGCGACGGCCTGGTGGACGGCAAAGAGGTGACTCCCTTCTTCAATCGGTTTCATAAAAACGGTTTGTTCTTCGATCATTTCATGGCTTCGGGCGGACGCACGGTCAACGGATTGCTTAGCATGTTGACCGGTATGCCCGATAAGCCCGGTTTGACCGTATTTCGGTCGCATCATATTTTAAGCGCGTTTCGACCGTTGCCGCAGATACTGAAAGAATCCGGCTATGATACATATTTCGTAACCGGCGGTCCGTTGGAGTTTACGAATAAAAAACAAATTTTGCCGCACTGGGGCTTTGATACCGTGCTGGGCATGGAGTATATGTCCGGCTTGAATCGTTATCAACGTGACGAGCAGGGCTGGGGATTCTTTGATGAAGATATCTACGACGTATTTCACGAGGTGTTGAGCGAGCGGCAGGCCGGACAGAAACCGTTTCTGGCGGTGTTTGAATCGCTTTCCACGCATTATCCGTACCATACGCCGGATGAACGCTTTCGCATTTTCGACGAGTCCACTCGCGATTATGAATTCTTAAACTCTTATTATTATTCGGATTGGGCTCTGGGTAAATATATGCAGCGCGCGCTGCAATCCAATTACGCGGACGATACGGTTTTCATTATTGTAGGCGATCATACCCATCATCGCTATTTGAATTATTATGAGGACCGCAACATACCGTTGCTGATATACTGGCCGGGACACATTCAACCGGGTATCGATACGGACATCAGTTCGCAACTGGATCTTGTGCCCACCATCCTGGGTATGCTGGGGGTGGAAACACACTTCGCGGCCCTTGGTAAGGATTTGCTCGATCCGGAAGCTCGACGGTCGGCTTATTTCGCGCATGGCAATATCTTCGGCTGGATTGAAGACACCACTTTTTATTATCAGTTAACCGACGCCAAATTCGGTATGGGTCGTGTTACCGAAGAGTCTCTGTACACCATACCAACCTGCACTCAAGAGGGCGGCCAATGCGATCGCTATCGACGCAAGGGCATCGCTTTTTTGAATGTTGGCGTTCGTTTAATAGATGAGCAGAGGGTATTCCCGAAAGATGAGGAAACTCTGCAGGCCGTACTGGAGCGATCGAATACAAAGGTCTTTCCCGGATGCGCTCTGTCGCTTCAAGATCATTATAGCGCGCTGGAAAAGCGCGCCATGCAATTTGACGGTCTAATTGAAAACTTTCATTCCGGACGGGCCGTGCCCGAATTGCGCGCCTTTTTGCCGCCCGACTCCCGGGATGCCGCGTCTATGGCCGATTTTCAACAGCGCTTGCGGGTACAGGAGGATTTGATTCAACAACAACTGAATAAAACGCTTTCTGACGCGCGCGTTGCTCTGTCCGGTCAGGCCCGCTTTGATCCGTCTATCGAGCGTAATCAGCAACTTCAGAACATTCGCATCATACCCGCTGAGAGACGTGCTCTGGTGGATACGCAGATGTTCACTCTGATTCTGAATACGGGAGACCTGGCGGCGGTGCGGGAGCGCGAACGATTGTTGCGCGAAGCCGCCAGGCTGAATCGTATGGACCTGCCGAAGGAGACGCTGGCGGAACTGGAGAACGCACCCGAAATTACGCCCGTCCAGCAACAGGTAAGTATTAAACAAACCGGTTGGAACCTGGCGGACGATTGTCAGTGGTATCCTTCGATTGAAATCCCGGATACGGCTTCGATGAATTGATTGATCGTTTTATTTAATAAGAGGTCATTTCAAAATCGCTGCCGTGCGGTTTCGAGATGAGTTCTAAGGCGATTTGATTGCCTCAATAACGAACATTCGGTCCCTCCGGGTGAAACCTGCCGTCCAATCGAGCATTTAACAGAGATAGCGCCGGAGCATTTTTTTTCTAATCAACGATTAACGAACGATTAAGATTTAATTCTTGCCAGATTACACTTGCATTACACTGCATTCCATGTCCTGACACGACACTTAATCCGGAGTGCATATGCGCTGGTTGCATCGAATTAAAATACGAACACGATTGTTTCTGGTATTAATGGTCGTAATCGTGCCGTTGGTTGTGCTGACCGTACTGACTGTAATCACTCAAAATCGGGCCATTGACTTTGGACAGAAAGAAATTTATGGCGTGTGGTACAATCGCAATCTTATGGATTTAATGTACGCGGTGCAGATGCAGCGCGCTTTAATATTCGACAGAGCCGAAGGTTCTGCTGCATTTGAGAATCAGAATCAGGAGTTGCGCGAACGTATTCAAACCCTTTTAAACAAAGGGACCGATCTCGATGAGCGCTACGGCGCGGCTTTAGCTTCATCGGAGCAATGGCAGACCGTGCGAGCCGA
>JAGRMX010000002.1 GCA_020441025.1 Leptospiraceae bacterium | reverse complement strand
CTACCCAGGAACCACCTGAATGACTTGCGGCGCAGATACTCTATTGGACCGAGCACATGAACGTAGGACTTGAGGTTCAACCTGGCTCTTTGTTTCGGTTTGCAGCCCGAAAACCTCAGTGAAAATCTCCTTATACTACTCTGCCGCCTATCCTACAATAAGAATCCGCTTATTGTACCTTCTGTCCGATCCCCACCTTATCCAGATTCTCCAGGATGGTCTTATTTAAGCGAGTCTCTTCTTTCATCTGCTCTTTCAGTTCCGCCTTCAAACTCGTAAAGCGCTCATTAAAATCAAAATCATCTTCTTCCTCGGGCAGTCCAACATATCGACCGGGGGTCAGTACATAGTCCAGTTCCCGCACCCGCTCCAGCTTTGCCGAACAGCAAAACCCCGGTTCGTCCGTGTACTGCTTCGATGATTTTCGCCAGAGATGATACGCTTCCGCGATTTTCTGGATGTCTTCTTCGGCGAATTGTTTCGTGCGTCGATTGATGAGGTGGCCGAGATTGCGGGCGTCGATAAACAGTATCTCTTCCCGCAGTTTTGATTTTGCGTCGTTAGCCTTGCCCCGATCCAGAAACCAAAGACAGGCGGGTATCTGGGTATTCAAAAATAGTTTGGGTGGGAGATTTACAATACAATCGACCAGCCGGGCTTCAATCAGTTCTTTGCGAATGTCCCCTTCTCCGGAGGTTTTAGACGTCAGCGAACCCTTCGCCAGAACGAAACCGGCCACGCCCGTCGGGGCCAGATGAAATAAGAAATGCTGGATCCAGGCGTAGTTAGCATTGCCGGAAGGAGGCACACCGAACTTCCAGCGCCCGTCCTTGCGGAGCTGGTCGCCGGACCAATCCGAATCATTAAACGGCGGATTGGCAATGACATAGTCCGCCTTCAAGTCTTTATGCGCATCATTTAAAAACGAACCTTCGTTGTTCCATTTTACCTGGGAACTATCAATCCCACGAATAGCAAGGTTCATCTTAGCCAGTCGCCAGGTGGTATGATTGCTTTCCTGACCGTAAATGGATATGTCGCTGACTTTACCCCGGTGTTGCTCGACGAACTTTTCAGATTGCACAAACATTCCGCCCGATCCGCAGCAGGGATCGAACACCCGGCCTTTATGCGGTTCCAGCATATTAACCAATAGTTCCACAACGGACCTGGGCGTGTAGAACTGGCCGCCCTTCTTGCCTTCCGCAAGGGCGAATTCACCCAGAAAGTATTCGAAAACATGTCCGAGAATATCGGCACTGCGGGCTTTCGCATCGTGCAGGGCAATCTTGCCGATCTCATCAATCAGACCGCCCAGGTTGGTCGGGTCAAGATTACCCCGGGCATAAACTTTCGGCAGTACATCTTTAAGCGAGAGGTTGTCTTTCTCAATGAGGTCCATGGCCGCATCGACTTTGATTCCAATGTCAGGCTTTTTGGCGGCGGCAACAAGATAAGACCAGCGCGCCTCCTCCGGTACAAAGAACACGTTTTCAGCTTTGTATTCGTCTTTGTCTTCCGGGTCGGCGCCGGCATAGTCGCCTTTACCGGAAAGCAGGCGGTTGTACAGATCTTCGAATGCGTCCGAAATGTATCGTAAAAAGATAAGACCCAGAACAACGTGCTTATACTCTGCGGCATCGATGTTCTTTCTCAGTTTATCGGCCGACTTCCAGAGTTGTTTTTCTATGGGTTCTTCGGTGGCATTCCTGTCGGATTTTTTTGACGATTTCCCAACGGCCGGTTTCTTTTTTGCCATACTCTGCTTCTGTCGCTGATTTCAAGCTTGTCTTAAAGGCCAGGCGGTTTCAGTTCCGCCGAAACCGCTTTATCCCGATCTTATTGATTGCTCATGGGGTTCGGACCGCGCTCAACCGAGCCTTCGCACACGAGTTTCCAACCTCATTGCGGATGAGCTTCCAGCGAGATTTGGTTACATGCTGATTCGTGTCAACGACCAACGATTACGGATTGTCGGAAAAAACGGAACCGTTGTCAATCACTGCCGAATAGAATTCGTTAAATCTGAATTCACGCAGCCGCGAAATGGACCGCATCGCTATTTCAATACGGGGTTGGCTGCTCTTTGCAATCAAATCGTCCCGCGCGCAATCTATTCACAACCATCACCCGCGCTTAAATTATACTTTAAGCCCAGATAGCACTCCACGCCCCGGCGTTCACTATCGGACAGGCTGCGGGTGTACAGAATAATTTCGGCGATGTAACCTCCGAACCGATGGGTATCGGACCCGCCGGTTGTAGCGAGATGCCGCGCAATATCAAAACCGATCGAAGCGTTCCGAATGTCTCCCGCATTGAGCCCCGATTGGTCTATCAGTGTGCCGCTACTGTACAGCCGGACGTAATCACCATCGTATTGGCCGCTCAGCAGGTACCATTCGTTTTGGTTGGAATCCGTACCGGCCTGGACATTGCCAATTCCTTCCACGGTAACGCGTAAACTTATCCTGGATTTGCCGGCACCGGCCACCTCGGCCCAGTTGAAGAACAAACCGGAAGCATTCTCCGGAAAATCGCCAAACTGGCTCATAATATACATGCGGTGACCGAATGCGCCCCAGCCTGGATTCCAATTCTTCGTAAAGCGGGCCACGGCCAGATAGGTCACGGTTTTATATTCAATGTCATAAGGGGATTGCAGGAAGTCGTCATTGCCGTCGAAATAGAGCGCGGGCCGGCCGTTCAAAACGTTGGTCTGATACGTCGGTTGTGAGCTGCCGTTTGCGTTTAAGGCGTGCCGGTCATAGCCGGACGAATCGGTCCAACTGCTGATAGCTGCGCCGGAACTGGCCGACAGGGCATCGGCTTTGAACCAGAGCCCCAGATCGTTAATCGAGTCGGGAGCAGTAGCCGTGGTCGAATTCAGCAGATAGAGTAGCGTGACCGTTTCGGTCGCATCCGTTTCGGGAAAATCCTGCAGACAGCTCATGTTCACAGATACGACGGCCAGGCCGACGAGGAACAATCGTATGCGGTACTTAAAATCGCTAAATTGATGGTATTTTCTGCGGTTATAGGAAAATCTCGAATGTGCCATGCCGATCTACTGGAAAAGTATGAGTTGGAAGCCGTCTCGATAGACCGCATATTAACAGAGTTAGGACGATCGGTCGTCCTGGCTTGCAAGGCAGGACTAATTTTTTACCCGGCGAGTGCGGAATTCCGGCTATGGAATCGCCTTTGATCTCGGAAATGTGTTATGAAACGCTTACCGCGGCTCCCCGGACGGACCGTTGCCGGATTTGGACTGCGCAGCTTCGGATTTCATTATTCTTATTTCAGTCCGGGTTTTGCCGAATCAATAAACAGGTCGCCGCAATATTAACTTATTGCAGGATATACGTATTGCCTACCTGAATTAATATATGAAAGTACTGGTTAAGTATGCCGACCTTCCCGACCTGATTTGGTTGAAAGACAATGACAGGCTTATTGATTCTGATTTACTACGAGTGAAAATAATACGGGGAGAGTTGATAATCGCTCAACAAGAAAGCAAGATCCTTGGGTGGTTGAGATACGGATTTTTTTGGGATTCTATACCTTTTATGAATATGTTATTTGTAGCTACTGCAATGCGCGGTAAAGGTATCGGGCGCCGGTTGGTTGAGTTCTGGGAGGGAGAAATGAAAGATAAGAAACATAAACTGGTTATGACTTCCGCACAGTCAAATGAGGATAGTCAATTTTTTTATAGAAGAATGGGCTATATTGAAAGTGGAAGTTTTAAGTTGCCGGGGGAGCATATGGAAATTATTTTCTCTAAAGATATTGAATAAAAAACACACGGTAATGCCGCATATCGACGGATTAATTTTTGCGCCCTGTCTTTTTTTCCCAGAGCAGGGCCTGGTCCGCACCCGCACTCTTGCAGGTTGGTCGCTCGTATGGCTGAGCCTCAGTGTGAGGAGATCATAACGTGTCTGAGCGTTCCGGCATTCAGACAACTCGGGCTCAAAAAATAATCAAACTACCAGTTCTTCTTCGCCGCCGCGGGCCACGACAATCTCACCGGCATCTTCCAGTTTGCGGATAATGTTCACGATTTTCTGCTGGCAGTCTTCCACATCTTTTAATCGCACCGGACCCATGAAATCCATATCTTCCCGCAATAGCGAAGCGGCGCGCTTGGACATGTTTTTGAAGATTTTTTCCTGCACTTCCGCATTCACGGATTTCAACGCTTTGGCCAGCTCCTGGTTGTCCACTTCGCGCAATACGCGTTGAATGGCGCGGTCGTCCAGCAGAACAATATCTTCGAAGACGAACATCTTCTTTTTAATTTCTTCGGCCAGTTCCGGATCTTCTTCTTCCAGCGCTTCGATAATGGTCTTCTCGGTTCCGCGGTCTACCAGGTTGAGCACTTCCACCACCGCGTCGATACCACCCGCCGTCGTATAATCTTCCGATGCCAGAGTGGAAAGTTTACGCTCCAGAACGCGTTCTACTTCGCGCAGCACGTCCGGCGATACCCGTTCCATCATGGCGATTCGTTTGGCCACATCCGCCTGGATCTGGTGCGGAAGTGACGATAGAATCATGGCCGCTTTAGCCGGTTCCAGATAACACAGAATCAGCGCAATGGTTTGCGGGTGCTCATTCTGGATAAAGTTCAATAAGTGCTGCGGGTCGGTGCGGCGAATAAAATCGAACGGACGTACCTGCAAGGAAGACGTCAGGCGATTGATGATGTCGATGGCCTTCTGGGTACCGAGGGCGCGTTCCAGAACTTCCCGGGCATAGTCGATACCACCGGAGGTGATGAACTCCTGGGCCATCATGAGTTCATTGAACTCAACCAGTACCAGCTCTTTATCTTCAGGCGTGACCTTGTCCAGTCGTGCCATTTCAAACGTCAGCGTTTCGACTTCATCATCCCGGAGGTGTTTGAAGATTTCGGACGCCACTTCCGGTCCCAGAGTGATGAGGAAGATGGCGGCCTTCTGGCGTCCGGTCAGCTGCTGTTTCTTGGATTGGAGCATGGATGGGCCTTATCCTGTAATATATCGGTCAGTATTTGGAATGGGTTGCAAGAAAATTTCGACCTTTTCGGCCGGGCAATCGGGCTGATATGCGAAAAATAATTGCGATTAGTTCGTTTATAACAAGGGGAAGGGGTAATATGTGAACCGGGCAGAGGAGAAAGAGATGTGAAATGGGGAATAATATGATATAATCCGCCAGCTTGATTCGGTCCTGATCGGTATCGTTCCGGTCAGGTAGGCTGTGTCCGGCGATGTGGTTAATTTTGTAGGTGTTTCACCGTTCTCTGGCCGGTTCCAGCGGGCCTTGGCTGTTCGTGTTGTTGATATTTGTTTATAACGGTGACCTCCGCAGCGCTTATATTTGTGTACCCCTCCACCGAACCAACCCACCCATTTGGGGGATAAATCTACCCTCGTCGAATCGACTTTTTTGATGACGGCTGGAGTAACAGGGGGGAAAAAGAGGCCATGGGGCTGGAAATGTATGTAACGGAAACACCGACCTTCACGACGCCGGACTACCGCACGCGCTACGTAACCCCCTGTGTTTCCGATCGCAAAGATCCCATGGATTTTGAGTGGTATCGCGGCACAGGCATCGATCCGCAGCGACATCCTCTGGCTCCCGTAATTCGATTCGGCGCCTGCCAGAATTGTGAAAGTGCCAATGTTCTGGTTATTGCCGCTCAGCACAACGTTCACCGCATGAGCGGCGATGTATATTATGATTACGAGTTGAGCTGTAACGATTGCAATCGCTTTACGCGCGTATCGTTCGCGGGCAACGACTGATCCAATCGTTGTGAGGTCTTCATTAACGAAGGCGATTGGATGCGTCTCTTCGTCTTTAAAGATACGATTCCAGTAGATTATGCGCGTCGATAGTATGCTCATCATCGCGCAATCGATTTTTGAAATCCGTTTCATTCGGATCAAAACAAGCGATCACCGGCAGCCCGCTCAAATCGGAAATCGTATGTACATTATCCTCGTTATAAACCCCGCAAAATGCCAGTCCCAAAACCGGAACTTGCGCGCTCTGCAATGCACGGACTGTTAAAAGCGAATGATTGATGGTGCCCAATCCCGAACGAGCGGCAATGACGACCGGCAGGCCGGATTCATTTAAAAAATCAAGCCAGGTGTAACGCCGCGTAATGGGTACCAGCAGACCGCCGGCGCCTTCAACAATTAACGGTGATTTTTCGCGTTCCATATTAAAGCGTTTTATCAATCGTCGCGTATCCACTTCGGTCGATTCCAGTTCGGCCGCACGATGCGGACTCAACGGAGCGGCATAGCGATTCAGTACCGGTACAAAGCGATTCGGCGGCAGTTCGGTGAGTCGGCGCACGGTTTCGCAATCGTCATCGTCACCGGTCTGGATGGGTTTCCAGTAGCGCATTGCGCGTTGACGGTAGCGCCGCATCAGTAAGGCGCACAGCATTGTCTTGCCCGCGTCCGTATCTGTTCCGCAGATGAATAAAGACATGTTGATGTATTACGAATCCGGTGCGGGCGTCGGAGCCTGTTTGTCGGATGCGTACTCCAATGCGTTGATCAAAGCGCGTCGGGAAAGATCCAATCCCATGAATTGCGGTCCGCCGATGATTTCATTGTCGCGCGTGCGAATGGCCACCGCCGGAAATCCGATTACGCCGAAGTTGGCTTTGAGATACTCCGCCCATTTGTGATCGGTGCCGTCCATTTTCACTTTAATAAAGGGTTCCATTTTGCGTGATAGCAGCGGATCACCCAACACATAGCGTTCAAAATCGGGACAGCCGGAGCACCAATCGGCATGAAAGTAATACAAGATCGGGCGATTCTCCCGGCGCGCCAGTTTTTGGGCCGCCAGGTCCACGGCCGGTAAGAATTCCGTTCCGGCTTCCAGTGGAGTCCACCGCAATGGTTCGCCCGTTGAAATCTTTGTGAACGGAATCAAGCTAATCAGCAGCGCCAGAGGTACGGCAAAAGGAAACAGGCTCAGGCGATGATAGTGGCGCCATATCAAAAGAACCAGAAATCCGCTCACACCCAGTAACATAAAGATGAAACTCAGGCCGTTGGGCCAGTACACAAAGCGAACGCGAATGCTATCCAGCGCAATCAGGTTCTGAGCGTAGAATGCCAGACCGGCCAGAGTGAGCGCACTCACCAGCCAGATCAATCCGAAAGGGAGGAAATCGATTTTATCGGTACGCATATTAATTCTTCGTTTCTCAGGGAATCCCAATCGCAATCTGATCTAACAGGCTGTTAAAAAACAGCTTGCTAATTGTAAATAAACCCGATCGTCGATCGATTGCCGTTCGATTCTATCCGGCGGTTCTATCCGGCGGTTCTATCCGGCGGTTCTATGCCGGTGTCGCGGTCCGTTGCACGGCGATGGGACGGCGAAGATATGGACAGGTGTCATCGTCCTGAATCTATCTTAACAAGAATATTTCTGATTGTCCACACGTATCCCGCGAAGCTCAATCCGATTTGCGAGCGCGGCTTACTTCCGGCAGCATTTCTTTCTTAAACTGTTCTTCAAATTCAAACAAGCGCGTGCCGGTGGCCCGTTCGAATGCTTCCGAAAATGACTCTCCATTTTCCAGTAATCGCAAAACGGTCAGACCGATGCCCGGGTTTTTGCTGCGTGCCAGATATAAATACGCAATGGCCGCCTGTCCGTATACCTGTCCCGGATTACTCTGCAATGCGCGCTTCCATTCGCGCCAGCTCTCCAGTTCGGCTAACGGCGCGGCCTGTTCCGGATCAAAATAACGGGCGTAATAGTCGAGTATGCGGCTGTTCGCTTCCACCGGACTCAAATCATACAGGCGACTCTGCATCAACCAGGCATAATAAGCCGCCATGCCATTGAAGAACCAGCCGACCGTATCCTCATCCACGGGGCTGTCCGCCACCGCCCGGATCAAACGATCGGTATGTACCTGAAACACCAGGCGCAGAACCTGGGCCCGCGGAGTTCCCGCCCGGTATAAAATATACACATTGCCCTGATGCCGGTACACGCGACTCTTAATGGCGCGATACACGCCATCTTCATTTAAATATGGTATTTGTTCGTTCAACACGAATCGCATTTCAGCTTCGTCGGCCACAAACCAGAAGGCCGGCCGCCTATCTACCGGCGGGTGGCCGAATATTTGATCCAGTTCGGCGATGCCCTGCTCCAGCTTCAGTCGAATCTGCTCGAACTCGGGTGTGGTATGCGGCGAAAAATAGAACAGAGTGTTGTTATAATCGGCCCGACGCATTTCCAGATTCGTAATCGCATCGCGCTCCGGTTCAAATCGCTGCTGCGTATCCCCGGGGATTTCGGCTCGCGCCAGTTGTACGCCGCTGAGTCCGCGAAAATCCTGCTCTATGCGGAGAGCGGGCGATCGGGATGGAGTTCCCGCATATTCCAGCACGGCTGGAGCGGGGCGGCCAAAGCGCAATCGGGCATGTGGCAAATCCGAATGCTCCAGTGCTCGCAGAGGTAACGGCCGACCGTTCTCAGATCCAGTGTGCGCGGCCGGGCGGGGCGCGGCCGGGATCGGAAACAGGGGCAGCAGGAGCGTCAAAAGCATCACCAACGCGGCCAGACGCGGATTATAAACCATGCGTGAACTCCAACGATTCGTGCGTGAACTCCAACGGTTTATGCATGAACTCCAACGATTCTTGCGTGAACTCCATTGATTCGTGCGTGAACTCCATCGATTCATGCGTGAACTCCATCGAAACACGACCAATTCGAGAATTTTATCCCTCCCGTGGGCTTTTGATTGTCCAGGATTGCGCATATATAAACTATCGGACGAATATGAGCATAAACTGTGGCATCCGGCACTCCCGACGGCCGCGCTGGCCGGTATTTTTTCTAACGAGCATCATTTGCTTCTATATTAGCATTCTGTTCCGGTTGCCCGAGAGCCCGGGCGGCTCCCAACAATTCGTAGGCCAGTTTGCGACCACCGGGTTGCAGGCCGAGCCCGCGACGGGTGATGTAGCGGGCGGTCTCGCGGGCGCGGACTCGCTTCGTATTGAACGTCAACATGGTCCGGTCCATCTCACCCTGCCGCGCGGCTACACTCTGCCCGAACCGCAGCAACGCGTATTCGAGACCGCCGATTATCAATTGATCGCCTATTCGCGCAGTTTTGCCCAGGGCGAACTGATGTATGTCGAAATCCGTCCGCCGGGATCGACAGCCGGCACCGATTCCGCCGACGCGGGATCTCAAGCAGCGGACGATTCATCTGCCGATTCGGACGACGGACCCGCCAAAACCCCCCGCTTTCCCGAAGAGAATTTTCAAATCATGGTTTCGTTTGCGGATAAGGGCGAGCCTGTCGATCGGCGCAATTGGGGTTATCGAGCTTTCATCGCGCTGGCCCCCGCTCTTACTCCCGGCGCGCATCCACTGCGGGTATCCATCGGCGAGCCGGGGCATTTGCGGCACTACGGGCATAACATTGCCGTGGCCGATACGCGCTTTCCGGTATATACATCGCAACTGGATCTGGGCCGATTTTCGGATCAAACCACGTCATACACCGCTGAAGAACTGGCTTTAATTCGGCGCAGTTCGGCGCATAAAGCGACCGCCTTTGCCCGGCGCACTCCTTTGCAAATTGAATCGCGTTTTGCGCATCCCCGGGACGAACATCACGTAACATCTCCGTTCTATTCCACCCGGGTCGTGCAGCGCTACGTAATCAAAAACGGCCGACGGCAAAATCTGGAACCGCGCCGCAATACGCATACCGGTCTGGATTTACGGGGATTGACCGGCGCTCCCATTTATGCTCTGGCGAACGGTGAGGTGGCCATTGCCGAAAAAATGTTTTTCGAAGGCAATGTCACGTTTATCGATCACGGCATGGGCATACTTTCGGTTTACATGCACCAGAGTGAACTCCTGGTGCAGGCGGGACAGCAAGTAGAAGCCGGCCAACTGATCGGCAAGACCGGGGCGACCGGCATGGTTACCGGCCCGCATTTGCATTTATCGTTGTACATACGGGGTGTGCCGGTCGAACCGCTGTCACTCATCTGTCTGCCGGTTCAATAACGGATTTTTTATCGATGAGATTCCCATTGAGTGATCGGGAAAGATGGGGCATACTAAATCTTGCTGGCTGAATCACGTTTGGTAAACTGACGTATGCGCTTGTTGAGCTGGAATGTGAATGGAATCCGGGCGGTCTTAAAAAAAGGCTTTCTTGATTTTCTGCGCGCCGAAAATCCCGATGTGCTCTGCTTACAGGAAACGCGCGGACAACCCGAGAACGACATTCTGGAACGCGAGTTGCCGGAATATGAAATAATCTGGAACCTTGCGCAGAAAAAGGGTTATTCGGGCACGGCTCTGTTTCTCAAGAAAGGTCTGTCGTATGACCGGGTGCAGCGCGGTTTAAAGCAGAGCGCTCCGGATGAAGAAGGCCGTGTGCTGTATGTGGAATTTCCGGATTTTTATCTGCTTACCGTATATACCCCCAACTCGGGCGAAGAGTTAAAGCGATTGGATTATCGCATGCAGTGGGATAAGGATTTTAAAGCGCTGCTCAATCGCCTGAATAAAAAAAAGCCGGTCATATTCTGCGGCGATCTGAACGTGGCGCATCAAGAGATCGATATTGCCCGACCGGATGCCAATCGAAAAAACGCCGGCTTTACCGATGAAGAGCGCCGCGGCTTTTCAAATATACTCGCGGCCGGTTTTGTGGATACCTTCCGGGAATTCAATACCGAGCCGGGCCAATACACCTGGTGGTCGTATCGATTCAATGCTCGTGCAAAAAACATCGGATGGCGATTGGATTACTTCTGTGTTTCCCGATCGCTGCGCGCTCGTTTAAAAAACGCGTTCATACTTTCGGACGTTACGGGATCGGACCATTGTCCGGTGGGCATTGAATTGCAATAAGTATCATGGATACCGCATATTGTTTCTCTATTTACTCAATGTAAATTAATAGAGCCGAAAATAAACCTGGTGCAATCTGTGGTATTATGTGGTGGTCGATTTTTTTACGGCCACGATACCCCAGATGCCAATTGGAATCCCAATCAAGCAACAATTGGCCAGAGTGGGTACTATCATCAATAATGAAGCAATATAGCCCCATGCTTTGTTCTGGGGATTCCTCATTTTAATGGCGCCGATAATAGCCACCAGAGAAAATATAAGTGAAATAATCGCTAAGGTAATTGTCACAATCAAATTGAAAATATCTTCGCCCTCCAGCATGAAGAACAGCGTTGATGCGCTGCCGGCAGAGGAAATGCCGAGCACCGGAAGCAGCAGTACCCCGAGAGACGTTAAGGCTCCGCATACTGAGACGATTAGAATTGCCATGGCGGGCTTCTTTAGGATTTCTTCCGGTGCGTCCATTTTCGTAACCTGACCTCGCTAATTTTTCGCTAATGAAATTATAAAAATTGCATTGTCTATCGATATATTCTTCTAAAATGATTTATATGCCCGGCGGTTGCACCGTGCTGCGATGACGCACCGGACGTATGCTGCGTTCGAAGTAAAAGCGTTCGGTATTCAAATAATCGTTTAAGAGCGCCGCTACCTGAGTATGATTGCGATGCTCTGCCAGTTGGTAGGCCGTCCATCCGCCTACCTTGCGCTCGGCGTCGGCTCCGTTTCTGATTAACAGACGAACCAGATCGGTATGTCCGTAGTACGACGCAATTAAAAGCGGCGTCCAGTCGCCCTGAGCGGTATTCACTTCCGCGCCGGATTTAAGCGCGCTTTCCGCCGCACTGACGGTTCCGCTGTAGCTGGCGTTGATCAACTGCCGATTCAATGCCTCCAGATTGGCGGGACGGGGTGGATCGTCCGGTTCGGTCACATCGGGAAAATCGACGTCGTCGGATTCGGTGTCGGCCACTTCGGTGACGATGCTCGCACTGCTTTTGCCGTAGGCTCGATGTAGAGCGCGCATCTCGGCGAAGTTAACACCGCGCTGATACACAACCAGATCGTCGGCGAAACCGTTTAACACGTCGCCGGCACCGAAGTGAAAAAATTGAATCGCCATATAAGGCGAAAACACCGCGCCCTTGCGGTAATAATCCGTATACATCCGATAGACCACATCATGCACGCGCACATCCCGCACGCGCTGGCCGTTGATCAGAATCTTAACCCGCCGGGAATCCATGTCGGAAGAAATCACAATGTTTACCCATTCTTTGACGGGCAGTTTTACTTCGGGAAAGAAATAGAAATCATTCGAGTATACGTAATCGTCGTTTTCACGATTGTTGATGCCCGTAATGTCCATTTCCAGATACATTTTATTCTCATAGGTACCCAGGCAGAACATGCGATAGCCTATGCAGAAAAAACGACCGTTCTGTAGATTGCCGGGATTCTCTTTGTCCTCGCGAAAATAAAAATTCACGCTGGTGGTAAATCCGTTGCCATAGACGGGCCGGCCCCCGTCCACATAATGCGAAAAATAGCCGCCGCTATCCATGTCGTACTCTCCGTCATGATAGAAGGCATTGCTGTGCAAGCGCGCGTGGGCCGTTTCGCCTTTGTCGATGCTGAACTGGCCGTCGTACGCACCGGCTTCATTCGCGGGGCTGTCGTTATCAAATCGAAAGCGCGCCAACAAATCGCGGTCCAGATTTACGGTCGTATCCGTCTCGCGTTGCGGAGCCAGTCGATCGGGTTGAATGTCGCCCATCTCAAAGCGAATGTTATGGCGCTTCATTACTTCATTGGCCCAACGCCGTTGCCCGTTCATGCCCCAATCGCTGTTGTTCGGTGATTCCGCAACCCACTCGTCGGTGGTGGACAAAACCTTGCCGTTATGCGCCAGCAACACGCTGCCCAGATCGTACGGTTTGTCGGTAGTGAAAATCTTATAAGCCTCATTGGCGTCGATGATCGCCAGGCGCGCTCCGCTGAGATCTTTAAAGGCCTGTCGAAACTGATCGGACACATAGCGCCCGATGTCGCAATCCAGGGATATGATCATCAGGACCGGCGTGCGACCGGTTTCGCGTTCGAAGTTGGCGGCCGTCAGAGTGACTTCCTGTGGCGCCGCCTGCAGTGGAGTAGATGCCGGAATCCAGAGTATCAGGGCCAGGCCCAGTATCCAGATGCGCTTAAAATGATTTCCTGATAACATCAATCAACTCCCGAATAGCCTGCAAAGCATGTTTTCAATGTGTATGTAATACGGTAGATCGCAAGCACAAATCGATTTATGAGTTCCATCCGTAAAAAGAACGAAATGGCGGATCATAAATTTCGTGCGCCGTGAATTTAATCCTTTTGATTAGTCGATGCAGGGCGCATCAAGTTCATGCAAAATTGCCGCGCCAATCGACGTCGGTGCGGTCGCTTTATTCGGTATTCGCATTGGTTCGTTCGTTTGCGGCGAAGAACTGACGCTCCAGGTTGCGTTCTATTTCCCGCAGTACTTCCGGACGCAGATCGCCACCGGCACGCAGGGCTCTGGAACGGGTCTGAATCACCCCCCGGCGATCTTCCGGAAACAGGCGGATACAATCCTGTAAATTACGGAGCGGTAAATGGGCATCCAGATAAGCGACGGTAGCGTCCAGTTCATTGCGCAGGCGGTGGTGCAGAAATTCCGCCGGCATGCGCGCAACGGGGGAACGCAACGCCCGCCGATACGCGCCCAGAAAGGGAAAGCAATGTTCTTCTACACGGCGTACCAGATCCTGTAACAACGCACAGTACTCGAATGGTTCGTACTCCGGCAAATCGTGTGCGTCCAGTAAGACAAACTTGCGAATGGGCGGCAATTCGAATAACAACTGCACAGTGGCGCCCAGTCGCTGTGCAATGCGCTCACGTCGCAGCGGCACATATAAATCCTGAAGCTGCTGAATCAAAATCGGTATTTCATCCGGAAGGTCTCGATGCTCAAATGTGCGAACTGCATCCTGAACTGATCCCTGTGCGAACAAATTCGAGGATGGCTGCCGCGACTCCGACGGCACGGGCGCATCCTCCGGCAATGCCGATCGTTCATCCGCCAATACGCGATGCTCGTCCGGAAGCCGCAGTACCACGCCGTTATCTCGTACCACCCAGCTGTAAACCGGCAGGGAATCCGACCAGACTGTAAAACGCAGACGATCGAACGGAGAGTTGGCGAACAAACTGCGGCGCAGTCGCAGCCCGGCCCGCAGTAAATCCCAATGATGGGTCTGCACCACCCGCAGCGCGTAATTCGTTTTAGCGGACGAGTCACCGCACCAGGCATTGATCAACGCAACCACGTTTTCCCGGTTGGTGTTCAGATGATCGATGAGTGCCTGATGATCTTGCGGTGAAAAGTACGTATTCGCATCCGCCGTAGTGTTTACCTCATCATGTGCGTCGGCCGTTGATATTGAATCGGGCGGCTGCCCGGTTGCATCCGGGGGCCGACGATTTATCGTGCGCAGCGTTTCCCGGGTCCGACGCAGCACCTCCGTTTTTTCCGTATCGCTGATGGTCGGTCGCGCTTCCAGGGCGGCCACGATACGTTGCGTGAACTCCGGCGTATACAACGGCAATACGCGCTCGGCAATTTCCGGTTTCAGCAAAACAAGCAGGATGGCGGTACGACGGACAGGATTCATGCCGGGAACATTGCGTTACTCAATTGGATGTAACGGCGGTTTTCTTGCGATTGCGTTTGCGCGATCGCGTGGTTTTTTCCGATCGGGTTTCGGGAGCGGTTTGAGTTGATTCGGATTGGGCGTCAGCGTCCGGATTTGAGTTGGTGATCTCGTTCGTGTTTGAGTTTGTCTTCTCGTCGGCATTTGCATTCGCGTTAGAGATTGTATTAGCGTTAGTGCTAGAGTTAGCGTTAGCACTCGCCTCCGTACTGGCGCCTGTATTCGTATCCGAACTTGATTCTAATTCCACTCCGGTTTGCGCTTTACGCTTGCGTCGGTTACCGGCCTTTTTGGCGGATCGTTTTTTGGATTGTTCCGGTTTGTGACCGTTTCCCGACGCGTACATGAATTCCAGGGGATTGGATTGGACATCCGGCGCCCGGCTGTTGCCGTGCATCAATTCCGCTACCGCCGAGTGCAACCGCTGCGTAAATGCTTTGATGCTGCGTTTATCGGTGCCTGCCGGGAATTCTTCCGGCGCGATCAGCCGTCCCATACGATACGTAATGGTCCGATGGCGATTCTCACCGTTGACCCAGCTCTGCAAATCACAAAAGCCGTGCGCTCCCAGTATCGCCGCCGGTAGTACGGGCACCCGGGCATGCAACGCCACCCGGGCGGCGAATCCGCGAAACGATTGTAAATTGCCGTCCTGCGAGCGCGTGCCTTCCGGATATATGGCCACCGCGCGGCCTTCGGACAGGATGGTGGCAATGCTTTCCATCACTTCGTCATAGTACGCTTTGTTGCCGCTGGCATGGCCCGCGCGATAGTTGCGAATGATGGGTAGAATGTGAATGTCGTCCAGCAGTTGCCCGCTGATTTCCAGGGCGTCATCCAGAAACGATAACAAATCGGATGGAACGCCCAGTCGTTCCATATCGCGACGCAGAGTCTGCAGGCGGGTCAACCAATCGCGATCAAACAACTCCGCTTTTGCCAGGTAGCTCAGATCCCGCCCGGTATAGAGACCCTGAATGACACCGTCGATTATGTCGGTGTGATTGCATACAATCAGCAGACCACCCTTCGGAGGTACATTGCTCTTGCCTTCGACCCGTATGGATACCATCGAATTCAACAAAACATGCAACAGAAATAGTCTCTGTGAACGGTCCAAAATTTGACCTCGTGATTCCCCTGTTTATTCGAATATTTCCAGGCCGACCACTCGCTTCATGGTCGGAATACAGCGCGCAATCATTCCGGAGAAATCTCCTTTAGCATGTCGTGCGCTATTTAAGACTCATATTCTTGATACGAGCTTTCAGTTGAAGACCGCATCGCACAGACCGGCCGGAGACAGGGAGCGATTGTGCCGAAAGGGATACTCCTTAATCCAGCGTTTCAGACGACGGTCGTCAATTTTCTCTTCTTTATAATACAATCCAATCATGGAATGCAGAATCGGTTTTAAGCGTTCTTCATTTATCAGGCCTTCATCCCAGGCCGCCAGCGCGAAACCGGCGCCGCCATGTTTGCACGCCAGGGGGTGAATAATGTCCGGATCGTTGGCTTCGTAGCGTTCATGCAACCGGTCCGGCAGAGTGTTGTTGATCAGTTCTTCCATACGCTCCTGATCCACATCCGGATTGGAACGATGGATCCAGACGTGCGCCACCGGATTGAACGGTCCGTGAGTTTCCAGGTTGGCTTCCGTCAGGCTCACTATGCGGCGGGCATGATCGCGGGTCAGAGCTTCCCGATCCAGAAAATTCAGCCGATACAGATAGTTTTCCAGATCACGACCGGTCAGCTCGCCTTTTAACAGAAATTGGTACAGCGTAAAAATAAAGTAATCGCCTTCCGTATTGTCTCCCATCAGAATTTCGCGCGCTTCGGTGGGTTGCATCTGGCGATTTTCCAGCAGCGTAATGGTTTTATACGCAATCTGATCGAACAGACTCTGAAAGCTGGAGCCCAGGAACTTGAGCGTACGCTCCACCGAATGGGAGATGCCCTGGGATAGAAAATCATTTAAATTAAAAATGGTTTCTCCGAATTTTTTTAAGATGTTATCCACCGTACTCATCAGGTACTTGAGATGCAGTCCGGTAATATCAATGTCGTAATGGTCGAACACGGCGGAGAGCGTGCGTCGAAAGAAGTGCGGGGATGCCGAAATGAACATGGTGGGCACGCGGGTGTCATGCATGCGCTGCACCTGCCGATAAAACTCGGGCAGTCCCGGTATGGCCGGCTTGGCTTCCGGCGTTTGAAATAAAGTTTCCATCAATCCCTGCGAGGAATGCAGGGGCGTATCCAGAAAGGTTTGATCTATATCGGACGTGAGAATGAATCCGGTGTAGGAGCGCGGCAGCACTACCACTCGACCGTAACCGATGGGAATATCTTTTTTTAAAATCAAACTGTCCGAGTTGCGGATGTAAGCCAGGTCGGCCGCGCTCTGTCGAATAGAGTCGATGCCGCGTAAAATTACCCGCACTACATACTGGCCGGGCGGTACTTCGGCGTCGATGGAATGCGCGAAAAAGGAATCGTCATTGGATGTGAACACTTCCGAGGAGTAGATGATCGGATACTCTTCCTGTCGATTCTGACGAAAGCGAGTGGGGTGCACATCCAACAATTCCAGTTGCAGCCGCGCCCGGCGTACGGTGCGCATGGTAAAGTCCTGCATGGGGCGAATGCTGGGTACCAACGAATTGGGCAGACCGTGAAAAGGATCCCAGGCTTCCGCTTTTTGTTCTTCCGTAATGGGAATGTCAACCACCTGACCGCAGATGCGCAATCGATCGGCCTGACCGCAGACCCCGTTTAAAAGCGCTATGCGCTTGCGATCCGTAGGGGCATCGACTTCATTCTGTGGAGCGGATTTTTTTTCTATATTTTCCGTCATCTGGAGTTCCTGATCATTGAAAAAGGGGTGGCCCGAATCGCATATCCAATCTTTGTTTACTCAAACTCAGCACCCGATTCCCGCCCGTTCGAATGAATCAGGGATAATCGGCCGACGGGTGAAGCCTGTCCTTACAGCCGGCATCGTAACAGGGGATATGAGAACAAAAACATGCGCGGTGTCATTCAAAAAATACAGGATTCCCGACCGCGAGCGGTCTGACGGAATCAGAGCGGAAATCATTCAATCGTGACGTCTTTGCCCATATTTATATTCTCCGATGATTATAACCTGGATCTGGGACCCCATGTGTTTCCGGCCGTTAAATTCGGGCATATTTACCGGGCTTTGCGGGAAGATTCCCGGTTTGCCGATCATACCTTTGTGCGGCCCGGCCCCGCCACCCGGGAGCAGGTTTCCCTGGCCCACTCGCGCAATTATATACAGGATTTAATATCCCTGCAGCGCAGTGCCCGTACCTATCGCAGTGAACTGCCGCTTACGGCGGAGATTGTGGACGCCTTTTTTCTTTCAACCGGCGGTACCATCGAGGCCGCCCGTCAGGCCATGCAGCATGGCCGGGCCATGAATCTGGGCGGCGGCTTTCATCACTCTTATCGTGGTCATGCCGAAGGCTTCTGCTATTTGAACGACGTGGCCGTGGCTATCAAGGTCTTGCAGAAAGAAAAGCACATCAAGCGCGCCCTGGTAGTGGACCTGGATGTGCATCAGGGTAACGGGACCGCGCGCATGTTCCGATTCAATCGCAATGTGTACACCTTTTCCATGCACGAACAGGACAATTATCCCATTAAAGAACGCGGTTCGTACGATCTGGGATTGCGTACCGGCTGTCGCGATGAGGAGTATCTGGCGTTACTGGGAGACGCGCTGGAACGCATCCAGAATACCTTTCACGCGGATATCGTCTTTTACCTGGCCGGAGTGGACGTGTATGAACGCGATCGTCTGGGCGGTCTGTCGCTGACATCCAGAGGGGTGGCCGAGCGCGATCGGATGGTGCGCGATTTCGCCCGGGATCTTCCGCTGGTAACCGTGCTGGCGGGCGGATACGCCTACAACGACGAGGATACGGTTCGATTACATTTACAGACCTGTGAAGTTCTGGCGGATTTAATTTAAGGTTTCGCCGGCCGTGAGGAAGAACGAACGTAAAGCAACTTTATTATGAGCTTTTTATCAGACACAGATAAGTGGTTCAGTCGCTTTCGCAATCGACGCGGAGAGCAAGCGGATTCGGAATCGGCCGATGGCGACGTGGTGGAGCAACCCAAACGGCGCAGTGATAAGGATTTCGAAATCGGACTGGATTTATCCGACCTGGATCAGGCGGAGCTGGTGGAGGATCTGGGCGGCCATCTTAATATTCCCGGAGATCCGGTTACCGGAGACGTACGCATCTTCGGTAAGTTTCGCAAGAATGAAATTGAAGAGCTCATGGATTGGTCCGGTATATTCGAAGAGCTGCGCCGCAAAGGATTCGACGATTTTCAAGTGGATTTGCAATATCTCTCCGAACTGGATCAACGCATCTTCGTAAAAGAAAACGATCACGTGCTCATCCACATTCGCCTGAAACTGGCCAACTTCCGCTTTCGATTGCACCCCGGCGCGCCCCGCAAAAAATTTCTATATATTGACTGGCTGATGACCGCCAATCCGCGCGCTCGCAACTTTCGTCCGGAGCGATTGTTCCCGGGCCAGGACCTGCCGGGTCTCGGCATATTCAATCAACTCTCGGATTTCATCGCCAATCTGGCCATCGGTGTCGGCGCCCGGGGCGCTTTTAACATTCCCGAGTACTTTCATGATGCCATGTTGTTTCACCGGCAGTTCAATTTTTATGATCCGTTGCGGGAGGCTTTTTTTCGGGCGGTCATTCGCGATTTACGCCATCAGGGCGCCCGTAGAATCTCACGGGCTTTCAGCGAAGGCCGTATTCTGGATCTTACCGGCAAGGTGATTGAATGGACGCCCGGAGAGATGCTCTCCATCTTATCGCCCGAAGTAGAAGAAATGGTCTGGTCCCGGGAGTACTTTACCAGGGTGGTGCGCGAGTTAAAGCGCATACGGATTCGCATGCTGGATGAATCGGAAAAGGCTCCCGTTAATCCGACGGAAACACGCGATTGATGTGAATCAATAAATCGTGCAGGTCGATTGGTTTGGGAACAAAACCGCTGAATCCCGAATCCATGGCTTTTTGATAGGCCTCTTCGGAGGCGTCCGCGGTCACGGCGATGATCGGTAATACGGGTAACTCTTTGCGTAACCGTCGCGCTATTCGAAATCCGCTGAAGTCCGGCAGATGCAAATCCAGCATGACAATGTCGGGCGCTTCATGCGCTGCAATCTGTAGACCCAGAATGCCGTTCCCGGCCGTGCGTATTTTCACAAAACCTTCACGCTGCAGTCGGCGATGCAATAGTTCCCGGCTGATGGGATCGTCATCGATAATCAATATACTCTTATTCAGTAAATGGCGATGAACCGGATTGGCTGCGATGACGTCGAAATCCGGGTTGTCCAGGCACAGGCTGCAATGGGTACCGTTTGCTTTTTCCTGGACCCATTGCCGACAGGGCTGAGCCTGAATGGTAAAAGTAAACGTGCTGCCGTGTCCCGGTTGCGATTGAGCCCGAATTTCGCCGCCCATCAAACGTACCAATCGACGTACAATCGTCAGTCCCAAACCGGTTCCGGCCAACGCTCTTTCGGAACCGGGACTGACCTGCTCGAAAGCGTTGAATATTTTATTAAGCTTGTACTCCGGAATGCCCATTCCGGTGTCGCGCACTTCGAAACGGAGCGAACCTTCACATCTGTTTTCCCAGGCATAACGTACGGTGACGCTGCCGTTATCGGTATAGCGTACCGCGTTAGCCACCAGATTGGTTAACACCTGACGCAGCACTTTTTGATCCATGGTAAAGTGATTCGGAACGTCCGGCGCCGCTGCGATGCGGAAGTCGAGCGAGGGGCGGCTCAGGCTATTTAACTCAATGACCTCTTCAATGGTGCGCTTGAGATTCATTTTGCGCGGTTGTAGTTGTAACTCTCCGGCTTCGATGCGCGCAATGCTGAGTGCGTCGTTCACCAGGTCGCGCATATGCGTGGCCGCCAGTCGAATGACATGCAATGCTCTGTTGTCTCCGAGTCGCTCACCGGTCGGTGCGTCCGAAGATTTGTCGGCAACCTCGCGCAATCGTTCATTGGATAGATGCTCGGAGAACTGTTCTGATAGTTTTTCTAACTTATTCGTCAGGTACTTTTCGCC
The DNA here is from genome assembly GCA_020441025.1 of Leptospiraceae bacterium. GTDB lineage: Bacteria > Spirochaetota > Leptospiria > Leptospirales > Leptonemataceae > JAGRMX01. The sequence goes on along the minus strand of JAGRMX010000002.1, from coordinate 14,248 downwards.
GGGTCCGTCCAGTAAATGCACCGCCTGGATAATGCTGTTCAGGGGAGTGCGCAATTCATGGTTTAACGTGGAAATATAACGGGACTTGGCCTTCGATGCCAGTTCGGCCTGACGTTGCGCTCGACGCAGTTCCAGTTCCCTGGCCTTTTCCGCGCTGATATCGCGTGCAATGACCAGAGCGGTTTCCGCGCCTGGGGTATTGCTTAAAAGGTGGGCATTGATGCGCACCCAGGCATATGTTTCCGGGCCCGATCTGATCTGTCCCTCGAACGCGCGCGATTGTCCGTTGCGGATTACTTTCAGTAATTCCAGGCGCGCTCTACGTGTGTCGGCCGGATGCAACAGGTCGGCGGCGGTCATTTGCTGCAAGGCCTGCAGATCGTAGCCGGTCTGATCGAAGGTAGCCGGATTGCATTGCAAGAAACGCCCCTTCCGATCCACTATCATGGCCGGGTCCAGAATAAAGCTCAGAGGTATGTTAACCGGATGGTGCATTGCCAGATTTTATATTTCGGTCGGACGGCGGAAGATGGTCATATTTCGGACTCTCATCAGATTGATTTTTATCAATAGCCTCTGAAACCGCAAGCTCGCAGGTCCTGCGAGTACAAAACAGCCGTATTCTACGGGAGTCTGTTGTTCTTGTGCAAGAAATTTTCCGCGCTAAAGTAAAATAAAAAAATGTTTGGCTAATCGGACCTTATCCGGAGCCCGGGAAATCCGGTGTTTCAATAGGATTCATAGAATTTTACTCTTCATGACTGATTTGATTGCGTCCGCTATTTTTGGAGCGATACAAAAGACCGTCCAGGCGCGCATAAAATTCGTGCAACGTTTCCGTAGCGCCCAGTTCGGCGGCGCCGATGGAAACTGTTACCTGTACGGACTGGTCATAGTACTGTACAATCAATTCTTCAATGCTCTGACGCAATTTTTGCGCCGTACGGATGGCGCCTGCCAGGCGCGATTCGGGCAATAAAATCATAAATTCTTCGCCACCGGTACGCGCCACCACATCGGTCTTGCGGGTGCGTTCCCGCATAATGCGCGCCACTTCACATAGCACTTCATCTCCGGCCAGGTGTCCGAAGCGATCATTGATTAATTTAAAGTGATCCAGATCGAGCATCAAAAGGCTAATGGGTGTAGCGTAGCGTCGGCTGCGTTCCATTTCCGCTTCCAGTTCGGTAAAAAAGGTGCGTCGGTTGGCCAGGCCGGTCAGCGGATCGGTGGTAGCCAGTTCGTTTAATTTTTTCTCGTAGCCCGACTTAGAAATGGCGGCGGATAAAACCGGAGTCAAATTGTGCATGTTCGCAATGTCTTCCTGCGTAAACGGGGCCGGTACCCGTCGGAATAAATAAACGACTCCCAGCAGGGCGTCTTCGGAATAAATGGGCGCGCATAAGAACGTCCGCAGACCGGTGCGCATGAACTCCGGCATCCACGGACCGTCCTCATGATCATAGCTGCCCGGCTGGAGCATGCCGGCTTTGTCCGGATCGGGGCTGCAGGGCAGGTCTTCCAGCGGAACACGAAACGACTCGGGTTGCATGGCCGGATCTTCCGTGCTGAAAAAATTATCGAACAGCACGGTGTTGGTATCCATATCAAATGTACCGATGGTGGCAAAGTCGGCGTCGGTCAATTCGCTCACTCCGCTGAGAGCGGTCTGAATGGTTTCCTTCGCGCCCCGCTCGGTCAAAAGATCGGTTAACAGACGATTGATTTCATTGTTTAGCTCGATAGCCCCCTGCATACGCTGGTGACCGCGGTACTGTTCGTTGATGTCGGTAAACGTGGCGATGACCAGTTGGGATGTGCGCCCCGCACTGCGTATCTGTAGCGGTTGCGCGTTCACCAGCATGTAACGTTGCACCGATTCGAGGTATAACATTTCCTTATGAATTTGATTGTCATGCAGGCTGAGCAGAAAAGGGCTTTCTTCCAGCGCCACCGAAGAGCCGTCTACCCGTTGCGCCTTCCACCGGTCAGCCTCCAGCGCGTGTCCCCGGATATCCTGATGATCCAGTTGTAAAATTTTGCGGGCCGTGCCGTTCAATCGCAGTACCCGGCCCTGATGATTCAATAGAATCACTCCCGAAGGCAACAACTCGAATATACCCTGTAAGAGTTTTTCACGTTCGGTCAGCGAGAGACTGGCCAGGACGCCCGGCATGGTATCTCGAAATACAATCAACGCGTTTTCGGTTTCCTGATTGTGTTTCACCGGAACCGCGGTGATTACAATGTGAATGGGGATTCCATTCTTATGGGTCATTTGATGTCGATCGGTCGCGACAATCTCACCGCTCATCACCTGTTGCAATAGCAGTGCCCAGGCGTTCGCGTCTCCCAGTAATTCGGCCACGCTGGCGGAGCGTAATTCAAATTGTGAATAACCGAGTAAATTGCGGGCGGCGGGATTGGAGTATACGATGCGCCCTTCGCGATCGATGCATAGAATGCCGTCGGTTACCGCGTTCAACAGGAAGAACATGGACTCCAGTTGATTGCGTTCGAAAAAATCGATAGTGAGCCGATCGAGGTACGGTACCGGGTTGATACCGGACGGCCATCCCGATATGCTATTTTGATCCTCAGGCATGCTCATGACCCGTGTCCAATCGGTTCTATTACAGCAGATCCCGCTATCAAAACAAGCAGCATTTTGTCTCCAAATAACGTATTACTTCGTAGGCCGAACCCTGATGTCAGTCCGTTGCCAATTTTCAGGAAGAATGTACCCGGTATTATTCGCGTCGTTCATCTCGTACATTAATTTCGACCATGCATGCAAAGAATCGTGCACGGGCCATCGAGAGTGTAGTCTGAGTATCGGTCGGATGCGTTCCGGTAATCGCGGATGACCGGCTGGAAAAAAACTGGTGACAGACAGGGCTGGAACCGGGTCTTTGCGGCTATGACTCAGGATGTTAAAATCGGTGTGATCGGCGGGTCCGGCCTGTACGATCTGGACGGACTCGAAGTGGAAGGCGAAGTTTTTCCGGATACACCCTGGGGCAAACCGTCCGATAGCCTGGTTATCGGTCGTTATGCCGGCAAAAAGCTGGCCTTCTTACCTCGCCATGGCCGCGGGCATTTTCTGGCACCCCACCAGGTGCCGGTGCGGGCCAATATCGCCGCTCTTAAAATGCTGGGAGTGGAAGAGATCGTCGCTTTTTCTGCGGTAGGTTCCTTACGTGAAGAAATCGCTCCGCGTGATTTTGTACTGCCTTCGCAGATTATCGACCGAACAAAGGGCATTCGACCGTTCACCTTTTTCGAAGACGGTCTGGTGGTGCACGCTCAATTCGGTGATCCCTTTGCGGACCACCTGGCGGATATTATTTATGAACAACGCGGTGCCCTGGAAGGTGTGCGCATGCATCGCAACAAGACCCTGGTCTGTATGGAAGGCCCCATTTTTTCCACCCGGGCCGAATCCAACATGTATCGAGCCTGGGGCGCGGATATAATAAATATGAGCGTACTGCCCGAAGCCAAGCTGGCGCGCGAACTGGAAATCAGTTATCAGATGATTTGCATGTCTACCGACTACGATTCCTGGAAAGTGGAAGAAGAAGCCGTTACGGCCGAGTTCATTATCGGAAATTTGACCGCCAATGCTACCAACGGTAAGAAGTTGTTAGCCGCCATCATTCCGCACCTGGACACCCGGCCCAATCCATTAAAAGGTACCATGCGCAATTCGGTCATCACCGCGCCGGATAAACGCAATCCGGAAACGGTTAAAAAACTGCATCAGGTTTTGCCTGACTATTTTTAAAATCGCCGCGCAGCACCGGCATACAAAATGAAAATGCAATTCGGAAACCGACAGTGGCATACATTCAGTCGTGCTCTCACAGGCCTGCTGCTGGTGATTGCTTTTCTGGGCGTGAGTGTGCTTCCGGCCCAATTGCCTCTGAATCCGGGTTCCGGGGATACGACCGGCGGTACGGTGGAAACGCGACCCACACCGCGGGAACCGCAGTATGTTCCGCCACTGCTCTCCAGCCGGGAACAAGAAGTGCTCAGTTCGGCCGGCAGCCTGCAACCGGCTTTGCTCCTGACCGGTGACGCCCAATCGCTGGAACAATTTCAGGAAGAGAACGCGGCCCGGCGCGGCAATCGCTATACCGAGCGTGAACTGCAGCGCCTGGAAGAAGAAGGCGCCGACGATGCCTTTCTGCAAAGAGCTTTAATTGAACAGTATGGGGCCGCTACGTTTCCGCGTAATTTTGGAGAGCATCCCTATCATGAAACGCCATCCCGGCGTTTTGCCACCATCTTCATTCTTTCTCTGCCGTTTACCATCGCCGCCAGCCTCGGTGTAATCGGTCTGGCCAAACTGACCGGTGGGAATACCGAATTCAACAGCGCCGAGTTGCTGGGCGGGTGCCTGGTGGCGCTGGGCTTATCCGGTGGTGTGGCTTATTACGATTACAACAACGTTTATGGCGATCGTCTGGAAGAAGCGGGCCGCCATCGCAACCATCCGGCGGGCGTTAAAGGCGATTTTGAAGCCCGGTATATGCGTGAACTCCCGCCCATGCAGCATCTGGCCCGGACCATGAGCGATCTTTTGATGCGTGAACTCCATCACGCGGAGCGCTCTACCCCCTGCGGAGACGCAACGGTATGCCGATCAGCCAACGATTCCGCTTTGCGCTGGCAGGCGGCTTATTCGATGGCTTTCTGATCGGCTGTCCGAACACCTGGTAATCAGTTCCCGCATTCACCGGGTAAGGATCGAATCCAGGCTCGCATCAGTTCCACTCCTTCCCGATGCACAATCGTGCGACCCAGTTCCGGCATCATAATGCCGGGATCATTCGATAGCATGCGGTATACCAGAATCGACTCATCCGGATTTCCGGGCACAATATCATAGGTCAGATTGCCGCTCCCGCGTCCGGCGGCGACCGGTGTTTTGCATACGCCCCATTCGGCCGTTTTTGCGACGTCGGGTGCCAGAAATAAACCGGAAGTTCGAGCCGGACCCGCCGGACTGTGGCAATGCGTACAGTTGGCATCCAGATAAGCCCGGGCGCGTTCATCCAGACTGCCGGAGGACGCGTCATCCCAGACCGCGTTTCGGGGAATGGTGCTGGAATCGGATGGCACACCGGTCAAAATGCCCTGTGATTTCCAGTACTCAATTTGATTGGCGGACGTGCCGTCGGAGTAGGTGTAAGTGCGATTGATGTGCCGCGCTTTCGGACCGATGGGCATGGGAATGGATTCATGATCGACCTGACGCATATGACAGTTGGTGCACTGATTGCGGTCGGGCACCTGGTATTGAATGGGTTGAATCTCCCCGTTGGCGTGTCGGAACTCCAGCGGGATGGTGGCCCCGGCCACTCTCAATGTCGCCTCGGTTTGCTCTTCATTCCAGACATACGGCAGGGTGGTCCAGCCATCCGGTCCTTTAATGAGCAGGCGGGTTTCCAGCAACCGGCGTTGATTTTTATAAGCCTGGTCCTTATCTTTCAGCACCAGATCCGTTTCGGGATAAAAAAAAGTCTTAGAAATGATGCTGTGTTCCGGAAAGTCGAATGCTTCGCTCTGCCGGTATTGGATTTGATCGCCGGGTGGTACCCATACGGTTCGAAACTTGGAAGCATAGTCCGTGAACAACATGGTATTTAAATCGTACGGAATCACACGATTGACCGGTTGTAAATCCGCGAGGGGTTGCTGAAAGAGTCCCCATTCGGAAAGCATGCGAGGCGGTTCTCCGCCGGAATACAATAAAATGCCGTCGGCTCGTGCCTCACCACAGTGGGTCAGCAGACTTAACGACAGGCACAGCAATAGAAACGACAAAACACCCGGCAGAAACCGGAGTTCGTGTTCGGTCCGACTTTGCGGTCGGCTCCCGGCTTTTTCGAATATGGTTTGCATAGGCCTTCCTGTCGGGTGCGCGCAGGTTTTTCGGTTATGCGCTATTTCTTATCATCCTGATTTTGAACGGATTGAACTTAAATGCATTCCCGTTATTGTAAACATGCACCGTCCGTCTCATACTTGAGTTTGCGGACGGCGCAAGCTCAAGTATACAATCGTTCAATACTCACAACGAAACCGGTTGCAGGCGCGCATGCGCACACCGATTCGCTTCCGGATTGCGGATGGTGTTGCTGAAATCGTTGGCCGCATCCAGATCGATGAACTCGGCGTCACCGTTGTTTTCTACACAGATGCGCAATTCATCGGGAAGTTTGCCGTCCACCAGTTTCGACTCGTCTACCACTCCGTCATACAGAATGGCCGGAAAGGGCGTGCCGATTTTCAAACTCAATGCGGTTATAATCTTCTTGCTCTGAAAAGAACTGCCGCCGGTCGGATCGAACCCGCTGTTTTCGATTTTGTTGTCATGAATATAAATCCCTTCCGGGATCGGATCGTAATCTTCGTCTTTGATTTCTTCTTCCGTCAGATAATAACTGACCACTGCGATGCTCACACTTTTATGATTCTGAATTATGTTTTCGAATATTTCTATGTTATCATTGGCCAGAATCATCATGCCCGTGCCGGTAGGAACGCGCCCTACAATGTTGCCGGATGGAGCGAAATTGTCCGTATTGTTATCAATCACTTCGTTTTTGAATACCCGCGTGTTCTGTCCGCCCTGGACGGGTAAATCGGGCAGATCAAACACCAGAATGCCGCCGGTGTTTTTGGTGGCCACGTTATTGTAGACGTCGGCGAACGTGGAGTTTTCAATTTCGATTCCGGCTACGTTGTACTCGGCGCGATTGTTACGCACGATGATCTGTGTGGATTGGCCCACGTAAATGCCCGCGTCGGATGCGCCGATAGCCACCGATTCTTCGATCAATACATTCTCACACTGCACCGGGTAAATGCCGTACGCTCCGTTATCTTCGTCCGGACCGTTGGTCCATTCGGTGCGCACCCGACGGATGGTAATATTTTTGCCGCCGTTCACTTTTAAGGCATCGCCTTTCGTATCTTCAATGGCCAGGTCCTCGATGGTAAAATCGTTTGCGTTGACGGTCAGACCTTCCGATCCCACCGTCTGGCGGCTGAAATTCAGGATGGTCTGATCGATTCCGGCTCCTCGAATGGTGACGCCGTTTTGTTTTAAACTCAGACTGCCGGTCAGTTGAAACGTACCGGCCGGCAGGCGGATGACCGTGCCTTCCTGCGCTTCAATCAATTGAGTTTTCAGATTCTCCTCAAACTCCCGGTCTTCTCCAGAAATCTGTACCTCTTCTTTGCAGGCCGTCAATCCGATCAGTATCATTAACAGCAGGGGCGCCCACAGAGTGAATACTCTACGTCTCGTGCTGTCGGATTGCAGTCGTGCGACGGGCAATCGACCGTGTCCGCGAATACTGGAAAATTCCGGATTATGATTCTGTAAATTTCGCATAGTATCCCCCTGACGGCCGTCTGCGACAGCACTGTCCGATTTCATGAGGCCGGGACGCAGGCACAAGCAGATTCTATCGGTTGCATTCCATCGGTGTGCTTGATCCTCAAGCGATCCGGTATCAGACTTCCCGGGCGGTTGCCCGCATGCTTGAACTGTGGCATGAAAACCGGGCGGGCCAGGGCTGCCCGGTTGAACCGGCCAGGCGGCGGGTGCTGCGGGCCGGTGGAAAGCTCGTTTTCCCGGACATCAAAATCGACCTGATTTCAATTTGCTTGACGACAGCCCGGATTGGCCCGGCTTGTATGTATGGCGTCCACTCGCTCCCGAAAAACCCGGTCCCGCTCGGGTACCCGATCCTCTTCGGCCACATCCGGCCGTCGCACTCCGAAGCCCCGCGCTGCCGGTGGAAGTTCCGGTGGTGGTCGTGGTGATGGTCCACTGGACGATATTGAGCTTCTGAATGTGCATCGCTATCCCGAGTCCATGCCGGCTTCGATCGTGGCCCAGGTCCGGAACAATCGCATTTATCAGAAACGGCTGGAAGACCTGTTAAAAGGTCTGCCGGGCAAACGTTCTTCCGAGCGTTCCTCCGGATGGAATCAGTTGATGCAGCAAAAGCTGGAGGAAACCAGCAGTCGGGATGTCGATTCGGATGAACCGGATGCAATCGAAACCGTGGAAGGCGATTCCGACAGCGGAACCCGGGTCTATCGCGCTGCCGAAGAAGTCCCGGCCGAAAGCCCGGTGCGTCGATTCTTACGGAAACTCTGGTGGTAAGATCCTTACGCATCGGTCTTCTGGGTCTCGGCAACGTGGCCCGGGGCGTGCTGCAAATTTTGCGCAATGAGCAGGACCTGCTTATCCGTCGTGCCGGTGTGCGGCTGGAAGTGGTGCGCGTTTGCGATCGCAGTTATCAGAAGAAAGCGGACATTATAAAAGATATTCCCACCGGCGATGATCCCGCTGACATTTTTAACGACGACTCCATCGACGTGGTGCTGGAATTGGCCGGTGGATTGGAGCCGGCGCGCACCTGGATTCTGACCGCTTTGCAACGGGGCCAGGCGGTAGTCACGGCCAACAAAGCGGTGCTGGCCCGACACGGTAACGAAATCTTTCAGGCGGCGCGGGAACACGGCTGCGACATCGGATTCGAAGCGGCGGTAGCGGCTTCTCTGCCCATCATCAAAAATCTCCGACGTGGTTTGATTGCCAATCATATCAACACCATCTATGGCATCTTAAACGGCACCTGTAATTTTATCCTGACCCGCATGGAAGGTGAGGGCATGGATTATGGCGAGGCTTTGCGCCTGGCGCAGGAACGTGGATTCGCCGAATCCGATCCGACCTTTGATGTGGAAGGACACGATGCCGCGCAGAAGCTGGCCATTATTTCCGCCCTGGCTTTCGACACCGCCATTAACGAAGAGGCTGTGCTGACCCGGGGCATTACCGCGTTGCGCGCCGTGGATCTGGAACTGGCGCGACGCATGCATTGTGTGGTGCGCCTTCTGGCCATCGCCCGTCGCGATCCGTTGCAGATGCGTGTGCAACCCACCATGATTCCCCAATCGCATATGCTGGCCAGCGTGCGCGATGAAAAGAACGCCGTAATGATGGAAACTTCCAATGCCGGGCCCCAGATGATCATGGGTTTAGGTGCCGGCTCCCTGCCCACCGCTTCGGCCGTGGTCAGCGATCTGGTTTACCTGGCGAATAAGAGTGCCGACTCGCCCGAGTACTGGTTGAGCGGCGACAGTATGCCGCAACGTTTCGAAGACCATGTCTGTAAGTATTATCTGCGTTTTCAGGCTCGCGATCGCCCGGGAGTGCTGGCGGAAATCGCGCGCATCCTTTCCAATTATCAAATTTCCATCGCCTCCGTTCACCAGGAAGAAGGCCCCGAACCGGTGGATGTAATGGTGATTACGCATTCGGCGCCCGAAAAGAAATTACTGTCCGCGCTCAAAGAAGTGGATGATCATGATTTCATCGCCGCGCCCACCGTCGCGGTTCCGATGGAATTTGCCTTTCAGGAATAAGCCTTGCTCGCATATGTGTACGTATCCGCTGATTCAGCATAGTCGGCTTTTTTATCAACCTGCCGGATAAGCGCAAAGCCCGGGATCATGTCGATTTGATTGCATGCGAATCGACGTAACCTTCCAGGCTGACAGAATCTTGCACCGTATCTTTTATATGCGTAGCGCCGATCAAATTCCGGAACAACCTATCCGATTGGTGAGACACGTTCTGCCGGATGGTACAGCGCACATCGACCTGTTCATTTGCACACCCGGTCTCGATATGCTGCCGACATTTGAGATCTCCGACGCATTGGAGGCTTACATACCTGCGGCCCTTTGGCATGGAATACGTCTGAGGGTATGCGACCCGGTGGAAGCGCATGGCCATGCCACTCGTAAAGCCGATCATCGCCCGCGTTATCGAGACTATACCGGAATGATCGGCGAAAACAGGGGTGAAATCATCGAACTGGGCCGCGGGGTTTTGCGGGGTATTATAAACGTTGATTTCTATTTTCAGATAGACTTACCTGGAAAAAAAAATTCTTTTTTAGCGGCCTGCTAACAGATTCCGACGGTGAAATGACGGATTTTTATGAATAATTCGTCTAAAATTTTAGAGTCGATTGCGGCATTCAATCATGGACAACAATCAGCATCATACCGGCGATAAAAAACCTTTATTGGCAAACACGGGTGAGCCGCCAATTTCCAATCTGGAGTTTGATCCAGCGGGCGATTCGGCGGAGTTGCTCGAGCGCGGTGGTGTGCTGGAGTTTCCGGAACTTCAACTGCGCATCGAACCGCAATTAAGCGGCACTCCGCCCGTTACGGTGGTGCGCTGGCAGGGACGCATCGCGAATAATAATTCTTATGAATTGAACCGCAAGGCCAATGCTGTATTCGGCAATAATCATCATTCTTTGATTATGGATTTATCCGGGCTGGAGTACATAAACTCATCGGGCGTGGCCATTTTGTTTTCCATTATTTTCAAAGCCCGGGAAAAAGAAGTGCAGGTTGTTATCGGCGGCATGCATCCCTTCCTGAGTAACGTATTTCGCTTGATGGATCTCCCGGGTGAAATGACCGTGTTTGAAAACGTAGCGGCGGCGCAAGCGGCACTGGTCAATGGCTCCGTGTCCAATCCTGCGTAGCGCATTGCTTCAGGAAGCGGCATGAGCGTACCCTTTATTGATTTAAAACGATTCGAAGACGGTTTTCTGGATGCCTGGATAGCGAAGGTAACCGAACTCTCCCGTGAAACGCGCTTCATCGGCGGTGATGAAGTCAATCAATTTGAACAAAACCTGGCACAGGATACGGGCTGCCGTTTCGCGCTGGGTTGCGCCAACGGAACAGACGCTTTGCAATTGGCATTGCGCGGCGCCGGTGTCGGACCGGGGGATGTGGTTTTGCTGCCCGATTTCACTTTCTGGGCAACCTTCGAAGCGATTGTCAACGTCGGTGCGCAACCCGTGACGGTGGATATTTCCACTACCGATCTGCAAATGGATTTTCATTTGTTTCAGCAGGCGGCTGAAAAACATCGCCCGAAGGCCGCTATGCTGGTGCATCTGTACGGCTGGGGTAGCGCTGATCTGCGACGCATGCGCACCTATTGTCGTGAAAACAGTATTTTACTGATCGAGGACGGCGCGCAGGCCTATGGCGTGACCCTCGACGGAGTCTCCATCTACAAAGACGCGGATATAAGTACCATCAGTTTTTATCCGGCCAAGGTGTTCGGTGCCGCCGGTGACGCGGGCGCGGTGGTGACTTCCAGCGAAGAGTACAACCGCCGCATTCGATCGCTTTTGAATCATGGTCGTTCCGATCACTATTCCTATGAACACGTGGGCTGGAATTCACGCCTGGATTCGTTGCAGGCCGCGTATATGAACCTGGTGCGGCCGCATATTGAAAAACGTCTGGAAAGCCGCCGCACAATCGCCCGGGCCTACCAGAATGATTTTGCCGGCCTGGAGAGCGTACGTTGCGTGGCGCCGCCGGAAGGTTATCTCGAAAACGGATACCTGAATGTCATTCTGCTGGAATCCGGCGAGGCCCGCGGCGCTTTACAGGAATCATTAAAAGCGAAAGGCATTGGCGCGGGCATCGTGTATCCCGAGCCCATTTCCATTCAGCAGGGCGCGCAAAGTTATATCAAGGATAGCATCGGCGGATCGGTAGCGCTGGATGTCGGTCGGCGCGTGTTGAGCCTGCCTTTGTACGCCTACATGACTCTGGAAGAACAACAGACCGTAATGCAAGCCGTTCGTGAAGTCTGCCGGTAACACCGAAACCTTGCGTACGCCGCTCTGGGAATGCCCCCGTGCCGAGTATCCCACCGATCGATTGGCTGCCCAGTGCGCCCAATCCGTGCATCATATTCCCCTGCGCCGACCGGTATACTATCGTTTTGTGGAAGCGCAGGTGGTGTTCATTCTGGCGCTGTTGGCCGGCGCCGGAATCGCGCTGTTTCATTTTTCCGACATTCTGGTTCTACGCCTGTTGGGCGCAATACCCGGTGTGTTTTTCGGCGGAATGGTCCTGTACGGTATTGTGAGCTGGCTGGTAAACCTGCGCGCGGCTCATCCGGCGGATTGCGGTCTGTACATTTTACCGGATGCTTTATTGCTGATCGATGCACGCGCGGTGTGCTATTACATACCGGCGGATCGTTTAAAAGATGTACGCATTGAATCGATCGGCGTGTATGTTGATGACTTCCATGATAAAGACGAAAACCGGAACCGGAATCAGAGTAGTAATGCGAACGAATCGGTATCGCCGGAAGGAGATGCTTACAGACAAAATCTTTTTCTGGAATGTGTACTGGATGCGGATAACACGCCCGATAACAAATGTAAATTTATCAATGTGTTCTTACCCGTGTATCCCGCCATAGGACTCGTGGAAGCACGCTCCATGATACTGAATGTCTGTCCGCCCCGGGCGAAATAAGCGCGGGGGCTCAGCCGAACGGGCCGCCCGGCCCAATGCGATTTTCCCTGTACAGTGTAAGCATGGATTCACTTAAAGCGCGTAGCGCTTCCTCGTGTTCCGCCACCAGCGTTCGATCCGGTTCATGGTACGAATGATGGTACATGAATAACAAATGATAAAAACATAATCGCGCGCTGACCCGCTCTTTAAAACGATCGATGACCCGTTCCAGGTCGCCGGTGAGCCGCGCCAGTTCGGCGGCCACTTCGTCCAGCTCCGCATCGGTCAATTGGCGTAATCCCGGTTGGAATGACAGAGCGTGCAGAGCCGCCGGAAACCACTCCTGCGCACTTTCCAATCCGCCGCTATCTTCGGCGTACACTTTCTCAAAGGCGCGCACCGCGAAGCGGGAAGCGATCAACGCCGGATCGATGGCGCGATGATCTACCAGGCAAGCATCGCGATAATAACTCAAACCCCGCGCTGAAAAAGGAACCCGATCGATTTCATCCAGGCGACACAGGGATTCGCCCAGCAGAAAGAGTAAGAAAGCGTCGGGCCGGGTTTTGCGACGGGCAAACATCAGTATGTCCGCCGCGTTGGTATAATCTTCAATGCGAATCAAACAGATGGATAGTTGCTTGAGCAAACCGGCGTCGATGGCCCCGGCGCTCTCTTCCTGAAAAGCAATGCGAAAATGATCGGCGGCGGTCCCCAGTATGCTGCGCATGGTGGCCTGCATACTCTCGCAACCCGGAAAGCCGCGCTCACCGGCCTGCAATTCGAACGCGTCCCATTCTTCAATGAAGTACGCCGCCCTGGGACGGCCCTCGCGTTTGCGTTCATAAGCTTCCCGGCGATTGGCCCAGTAACCGCTGGCATAGAAGCCGCACCGGAACTCCACGTCATCCGGATTGGATTCCAGCAGGATGCCGAAGTTATAATGAGCGTCTTCAAAATCGAAGTTGTCGATCGCTTCGAGGGCGTGCTGGTATCGATCCTGATCGTTCATGTACGCTGGAGTCGGGCCGTCCCGGATGAACCGCGCGCGACTCCTCCGTATTCCAGCCGGGGCCCGAATACTCAACGATTATTTCATCAGCGATAATTGTCAAAGGCCACGTGGAATTCGAATCCGGCGTTGCGAATCATGGTCTGTACGGCCTGCAGGTCGTCTTTGCTTTTGCCCGTAATACGGACCGCGTCGCCCTGTATGCGGCTCTGTACTTTCATCTTTGAATCTTTGATCAGTTTGGTGATCTTCTTGATCTGATCCTGGGTCAAACCGCTCTGGATGGTGACCCGGCATTTCTGAATGCCGCTTACGTTGCTTTCAAAATCGCCGAACTGGAAGGCCTTCAGGTTAATTTCCCGGCGGGCGATTTTGGATTGAACCACATCGATCAGTTGCTTCATTTTCATTTGATCGGGCGCTTCCAGCGTGATGTGATTCTCTTCCAGTTTGATTTCAATATGGGCGCCCTTGAAATCGAAGCGGGTGCCCACTTCCTTGCGCGCCTGATCCAACGCGTTGGCCAATTCCTGCCGATCGACTTTGCATACCGCGTCCATTGAACTTTCCGCCATTTGTTTATCCTGCCGTAATTTTATGCGCTCTGATTACGCCGCTCCGGTGGAGTGCGACTCTCTTCCGGAGTTTTGCCGCAGATTGATTTTATTTGATTTTTATTTGAGCGTCGCCTTGAGATTATCGCGCGCCGTATTCAGCGCCGCTGCGAGGCCGCTGGAATCTTTGCCGCCGGCCTGAGCCATGTCCGGACGACCGCCTCCGCCGCCCTTAATGTGGCCGGCGGCGCTACGAATCAAATGAACACAATCGACGCCGGCATCGACCGCT